>NZ_JBFTKS010000044.1:0-30754 GCF_056396065.1 Allobosea sp. 05T433
AGAGACATCGATTCCAGCATAATGCTCCACGGCTGTTCCTCTCATGATGCTTGAGGCCGATCGCTCGGACCTCGTTTTCAACACCATCATTCTGAGGGACAGCCACCCAAAATGGCTATTCGAAGCGCCGGCCCATTACGGCATCTAGGCGGTCCACCCGCCGTCGATAGTCAGGCTCGCGCCAGTCATATAACCGGCTCCGGGGCTCGTCAGCCAAGCGACGAGGTCGGCGATCTCTTCCGGCTTGCCAATACGGCCCAGCGGCAGCTTGGGAGCGATGTACGCCATGAGGTCGGCAGTCATATCTGTTTCCACCGGCCCAGGCTGCACGTTGTTGATAGTGATCTGGCGGGATGCGAAGTCGAGCGCGGCGCCACGCACTAATTGCGCGACGGCAGCCTTTGTCATGGCGTAGACGCTGGAACCCGGAGAGCCGATCCGGTCGGCGGTGTTGCTTCCGATGGTGACAATCCGGCCACCGTCCAACAACTGTGGAGCAGTGTAGCGGATCGCGGCGAACACGCCGCGCACATTGACGGCCAGCATGCGGTCAAAGTCGTCGATGGCGAAATTCTCGATGGCTCCACTCATGAGGATGCCCGCGTTGACGACAAGCACCCCTGGCTTGCCGAAACGCTCGATAGCGGTTTCGACAGCCAGGCGCACGGCCTCTGGATCAGCGCTGTCGGCGCGGATGGCGAGCCCGGCCCCTCCGCGGGCTTCAATGTCCTGCACGAGCGCGACAGCCCGTTCCGGCGCGCTGACATAGGTAAAGGCGACTGGGCGTCCCTCGGCAGCTAGGCGACGCACAATCGCCGCTCCCATCCCGCGGGCGCCGCCGAAAACCAGGGCCGGTGCGGTGAGCGAAATGGCGGAATTCATCGGCAATCTCCATTGTTGACTGATTGATCCAAAATCCTTTCCGAATTATGGATCGGTCAGTCAAGAATATTCTGGACCGATTGATCAAAAATATGTAGAAATGGGTTATGGCCAGACCTTCAGAGTTCGACCGGGAAGAGGCGATTGCCAGTGCGATCAAGGTGTTCGCGCGCCAAGGGTTCGAAGCGGCCTCGACCAGCGACTTGATCAAAGGCATCGGCATCGGTCGGCAAAGCCTGTACGGCGCCTTCGGGGACAAGCGCGGCCTGTTTCTCGAGGCTTTGCGCCAATACAATGCTGGTTCGTTGGCGCAGATGCACGAGGCCCTGGCGAGAGGGTCGCCGGCCAAAGGTATCGAAGCGGCCTTGCTCGTCGGACTGGGTTCTAGCGATGACGTCGAAAGCGGCTGCCTGGGCGTTGGGTCGATCGTGGAGTTCAGCCGCTCGGACCCCGAAATCAATGCTCTCAACGACGCTGCCAGCACGATCGTGGTCAAGGCATTCGCGGCTCGCGTTCGCGCCGGTATGGAAGCCGGCGAACTCGACGAGGGGCTTGACCCCGACGCCGCCGGCAGGATGTTGCTGATGCTGCGTTCGGGTCTCAAGGTGGCGGCGCGTGGAGGCGCCAGCGCTTCTGAACTCCGTGACGCCGCACGTCTGGCGTTGCGCAGCCTAACACGCAGCCGCTAACGCCCGCTGCCCAACTCGCCGCAGGGCCGGACTTCCAGAGCGGTAGCTTTGCGGAAAGCGACAAGACACCGAGCGCCATAACCAGACATTGGACCATTGCCCGGAAGCGGACGTTCCCAGCTCTGGTTCGAATGGCGGTGACGTTAGCGAGGTCCGCTCTTCGCCAGCTCACCGACGAGGAATCCGACGTTCAGCGCTCAGTAGCCACTCAGCGCTGCTTCAAAACTTGCCTGCCGGGGCTCCTCAACAAGATCGGACGCGAAAGGCTGCCCTCGTTTCGGTTCTTCGGGCACGGTGGATACGGCCGGCGCCCTCCGTTTCGTAATGTTGCTGCTCCTACCGCAAGCGATCCGGTACGGAATTCAGCCGACCATTGAAGGTGGCGCTTGAACCGTTCGCCTTAGCCGTGACGACCGCGCAGGAAGCAGGCTAGCTTCGCTCGCAGAGTACGGACGTGATCGTCGCCATCCTCATCGACCTGTTGGAGGGCGCCAACAACCGGTTGCGGCTGAACGGTGATGCCACTGTCGATCGAGAGCGGCAGTTGCAGCTGTTCGCAGAGCGTTGGTCGGTGTTCATCGCCGCGTTCCGCGCGGGGACGGCCTAGCCTAGCGCGCTGCGTCCACCGCCCTCACCGCCGGCGAGATTGCTTGCGCTTCAGCCGAGCGTCACTTCGGCGGCCAGTCCGCCACCGGGCCGGTTCGTCAGGCGAAGCGAGCCGCCGATCGCCACGGAAAGCTGCTGGGCGATGGCCAGGCCCAGGCCGGTCCCGCCAGTATCTCGGCTACGGGACTGCTCGACGCGATAAAACGGCTGGAAGACGGCGTCGAGCTGGTCTTCGGGAATGCCCGGGCCGCGGTCGAGCACGGCAATTCGCAACCTGCCGTCGCCGGTCCTGTCGACCTGGATCTCGGCCTCGCCAGCGAACTTCAGCGCGTTGTCGATCAGGTTGGTCAGGATGCGCCGCAAGGCGTGCGGCCGCGTCACCACGGTAGCCGCGATCGATCGCGGAACTGCAACCGCCTTGCCGGTGTCCTGATAGTCGAAGGCGATGCTCTCGACGAAGGAGCCGATATCGATGCGCGTCGGCTTCTCGGTGTCGCCATGGGCGCTTTTCGCGTAGGCGACGCCTTCACGGACCAGCCGCTCGATTTCGGAGAGGTCGCCGATCAGTCGCTCCTTCTCAGGGCTCTCGTCGGCCATCTCGGCACGCAGCTTCATGCGGGTGATCGGCGTCTGCAGATCGTGGGAGATCGCCGCGAGGATCTGCACCCGTTCCTGGAGATAATGCGCGATCCGATCCCGCATCGCGTTGAAGGCGGTCGCCGCATAGGCGACCTCGGCCGGGCCGGTCTCCTCGAGCCGCACCGCCTTGCGGCCCGGATCGAGTGTCTCGGCGGCATTGGCGAAGCGCAGCAAGGGCCTGATCGCCAGCCGCACCGCCAGCCAGGTGCAGGCCACGAGCAGCGCGAGTTGGGCCGCGAGCATGTAGGGCAGCCAGCTCGCGAGCGGCATCAGGGCAGGGTGGATGTCGATCGTGACGGGCGCGCCGTCGCTCAGCGTGACATGCGCCTGCAGGTGCTCGCGCTTGCCGGGAATGCTCTCGACCTTGACCGGGAAGCGCCGCCCGGCTGCGACATTGATCGTATGCGCGATTTCAGCAGCCCGCGGGCTCAGCTCCGGCACACCGGGCAAGCCGGCGCCGAGCTCGTAGCGATAGGTCCGTCGGTCCAGCATGGGCAGCCATTGCGGGCGCTCCTGCGGCGGCAGCCGGTCGAGCAGCGCGATCGAAGTCGCGACGTCGTTTTCCAGCGTCGTGTACATCGTCGCCTTGGCGCTGACGGTTCGCTCATAGAACAGCAACCCGAAGGACAGGATATGCGCCGCTGCCAGCCCGGCAAACAGGATCAGGAAGAGCCGGGAGCGCAAGGTGCGCGGCAGATGCAGGAACCGACGCATCCGGGTCACGCTCCTCACTGCCGGGCCGTGACGATCTCGATCGGCATGGCGAGCACATAGCCCTCGCTGCGGACGGTCTTGATATAGGCCGGCTCGCGGGCGTCGTCGCGCAGGCGCTGCCGCAACCGGCTGACGAGCAGGTCGATCGAGCGGTCGAAAAGCTCGGCCTCACGGCCCTGGGTCAGATTCAGGAGTTGGTCGCGGTTGAGCACGCGCTGCGGATGGTCGAGGAAGACCCGCAGCAGGCGGTACTCGGCGCCGCTCAGCGCCACCGCCGTGCCGTCCTTGTCGAGCAGATGGCGCGCGACGGTATCGAGCTGCCAGTCTCCGAAGGCCAGCAGCTGGCCGGCCTCCGTGACCTGGAGGTTCGGCGGCATCATGCGCGTGCGGCGAAGGACGGCCTTGATGCGCGCCAGCAATTCGCGGGCGACGAAGGGCTTCGCCAGATAATCGTCGGCGCCCATCTCCAGCCCGACGATCCGGTCGGTATCGTCATTGCGCGCGGTCAGCATCAGCACCGGGGTCGCCTTGTGCTTGCCGGCGCGGAGTTCGCGGCAGAGCACGAGCCCGTCATCGCCGGGCATCATGACGTCGAGGACGATGAGGTCGACCCGATCGGTCTCCATGAAGGAGCGCATCTGCCGCCCGTCAGCGGCAGTGGTCACCCGCAGGCCATTCTTCTTCAGATAGCTCGACACGAGATCCCGAATCTCGCGGTCGTCGTCGACGACGAGGACATGATCGATGTGATCCATCGGCAGGGCTTTCCGCTTTCGTTTTCCGAGCCATAGCAGAGGCCGGCCGGTCTGCGCTGTGTCGGGCGCAAGAGATTTGTACTCTCATGTATCGCGTGGCCAGCCCGACACCGAGGCGGACAATCTTGCCGTCGAATGCGGCGCTGTCTTCCTGCACGGTGGAGACCGGCAGACAGGCCCAGACGGTTCGGCCCGCCTGCCGACATCTCTCATCATGAAACGAGCAGGAAGGACGCGCCCATGCGCAAGGGTTTCATCTCAGCCGTCATCGGCGGGCTGATGCTACCGATCGCCGCCACATGTTCCGCCGTGGAAGCGGCGGAAATCCGCAACATCGTCATCGTGCATGGCGCCTTCGCCGACGGCTCCGGCTGGCGCAAGGTGTCCGACCGGCTGACTACAAAGGGCTACAAGGTCACGATCGTGCAGGAGCCGCTGAGCTCGCTGCAGGACGATGTGGCCGCGACCCGGCGCGTCCTGGCACTGCAGGAGGGGCCGGCCATCCTGGTCGGGCACAGCTATGGCGGCATGGTGATCAGCGAGGCCGGCCATGACGACAAGGTCGCGGGGCTCGTCTATGTCGCCGCCTTCCAGCCGGAGAAGGGCGAGAGCCTCGGCAAGCTCGCCGCGAGCAAGCCGGTCCCGAACGCCCCGTCGGATGCGATCAAGGCGACCGCGGACGGCTATCTCTATCTCGATCCGAAGGCATTTCCCGCCGCCTTCGCGGCCGATCTCCCCAAGGCAGAGGCAGCATTTCTCGCGCGTTCGCAGGTCTTCGCGGCGAAGGCGGCCTTCTCGACGGACGCGGGCGATCCGGCCTGGAAGAGCAAGCCGAGCTGGGCGCTGGTGGCGAGCCAGGACCGCTCGATCAACCCGGATCTCGAACGCGAGATGGCGCGGCGGGCGGGCAGCAAGCTCCGCGAGATCGCGGCCAGCCACGCCGTCTATGTCTCGAAGCCGGCGGAGGTCGCCAAGCTGATCGTCGAGGCCGCACGCTCGACGTCCAAATAGGGCGTCGGGCTGGTCGCGGAGGAGGGCAACTGAAGCCTCCTACATAGCGATACAGATCAGCCCGCCGGCGAAACATCGCAGATACGTCGGACAGGTCAGGTGCTGGCATTCGGGGGAAGCCATTCTGTGGGTGGCGTCCCCCGCTTCCGAGAGGACCCGCCATGACCCTGTTCGTGATCTCCTATCTCGCCGGCGTGCTGACGATCCTCAGCCCCTGCATCCTTCCGATTCTGCCGTTCGCCTTCGCGCGCGCCGACCAGCCCTTCGCGCGTGGCGTGCTGCCGATGCTGATCGGCATGGCGGCGACATTCTCCGCCGTGGCGAGCCTTGCCGCCATCGGCGGCAGCTGGGCCGTGCAGGCGAACGAGACCGGGCGATGGGCGGCCTTGACGCTGGTCGCGGTCTTCGCCGTGACCCTGATCTCGCCGCGCGCGGCGGCATTCTTCTCCCGTCCGATCATTGCGCTCGGCGACCGGCTCGCCGGCGGCAGCGAAGCCGGGAAGCCCTCGATCGGCGGTTCGCTTCTGCTCGGCGTCGCCACCGGCCTGCTCTGGGCGCCCTGCGCCGGCCCGATCCTGGGGCTCGTCCTGACGGGAGCCGCGCTCCACGGGGCTGATGCTGGGACGGCACTCCTGCTTGCCGCCTATGCCGCGGGCGCTGCGACCTCCATCGCGCTGGCCGTCCTCGCCGGCGGCCGGGTTTTCGCAGCGATGAAGCACTCGCTGGGGATCGGCGAGCGCATCCGGCAAGGCGTCGGCATCGCTGTCCTTGCGAGCGTTCTGGCGATCGGACTAGGGCTGGACACCGGCCTGCTGACGCGGCTGTCCTACGCCGGCACCACCGGTATCGAGCAGAAGCTGCTGGCACGGCTCGGCGGCGAAGCTTCGCCGACAGGCAGCTCCCGCCTGGCCGAGAACGGTGAGACCCGCCCGGCTGCTACGTCCAGTCAGACCTATCATAGCGCGCTTCCGAACCGTGGCGCAGCCGCCGGCTTCGACGGCGCCGTGGCCTGGTTCAATTCCGCGCCGCTGAAGGCGGACGAGCTGCGCGGCAAGGCCGTGCTGGTCAATTTCTGGACCTATTCCTGCATCAACTGCATCCGCACCCTGCCTTATGTCCGCGCCTGGGCGGAGAAGTACAAGGATCAGGGGCTTGTCGTGGTCGGCGTCCATACGCCGGAGTTCGCCTTCGAGAAGAACGTCGCCAACATCCGGCAGGCGATCGCCCGTTTCGGCATCACCTATCCGGTCGCAGTCGACAATAACTTCCGGATCTGGCGCGCCTTTCGCAACAGCTACTGGCCGGCGCTCTACTTCGTCGATGCCGCCGGCCGGATCCGGCACAGCCATTTCGGCGAGGGCGACGAGAAGCAGTCGGAGCGGGTGATCCAGGACCTGCTGGCGGAGGCTGCCGGCAGTCGCGCCGCCGGCACCGCCATCGTGGCTCCGAATGCGCAGGGCGCTCAGGCACCGGTCGATTCGGCCCGCCCGGCGCGTTCAGGGGAGAGCTATCTCGGTTACGAGAAGATCTCCGGCTTCGCTTCGCCGGAGGGTGTCGCGGGCGATCAGGCGCGCGACTACAGCGTCCCGGCGCTGCGGCTCAATCAATGGGGGCTCGCCGGCCGCTGGACGGTCGGCGCCGAGAGCGCGGTGCTCGATCAGGCGGGCGGTGGGATCGCCTTCCGCTTCAGCGCGAGGGACCTGCATCTGGTTTTGGGCCCCGGTGCGCGGGGCAAGCCGATCCACTTCCGCGTGACCGTCGATGGCAAGGCGCCCGGCGCCGACCACGGCGCCGATATCGACACCGAGGGCACTGGCACGATTGGCGAGACGCGACTCTACCAGCTCGTCCGACAGGCCGGCGACGCCAGGGAGCGGACCTTCGAGATCCGCTTCCTCGATGCCGGTGCGGAGGCCTTTGCCTTCACCTTCGGGTAAGGGCAGGGCTCTGCCGGGGCTCCGTTCACGCCGCCCCGGCAAAGCCCGCGGTGTCGGCGATCAGGCGGTCGCGCTGCGCCCCATGATCGCCTTGAGCTCGAGGTGGTCCTCGATCCCGTAAAGCCCGTACTCGCGGCCGATGCCGGACTCCTTGAAGCCGCCGAACGGGGCCAGCGGTTCGTGCAGGACGGCGTTGATCGCGACCCGCCCCGCGTCGATCCGGCCCGCCAGTACCCGTGCCCGCTCGACATCCTCGCCGACGACATAGGCATGGAGCCCGAACTCGGTGTCGTTAGCGATCGCGACGGCGTGGTCCTCGTCGTCATAGGCGATCACGCAGAGCACCGGCCCGAAGATTTCCTCGCGCGCGATGGTCATGTCGTTGGTGACGTCGGCGAACACGGTCGGCCTTGCGAAGAAGCCGCGGTCGAGCCCTTCCGGGCGACCTTCGCCGCCGGTGACCAGCCTCGCCCCTTCCTCGATCCCCTTGCGGATATAGCCCTGGACCCGCTCGAATTGCCGGTGATTGACCAGAGGCCCGAGCGTCGTTCGAGGATCGCGCGGGTCACCCTGCACGATCGTCGCGACGGCGCGCTCGACCGCCTCGCAGAAGGCCTTGAGTCGGGCCCGCGGTACGAGGATACGCGTGCCGGCGATGCAGGCCTGGCCATTGTTGGCGAAGCCGGCCGCCATCGCCGTCGCGGCCGCCTTTTCGAGATCGGCGTCCTCCATCACGATGGTCGGCGCCTTGCCGCCGAGCTCGAGCGTCACCCGCGTCATGCGCGCTGCCGCCTTCGTCATAATCGCCTTGCCGACGCGTGTCGAACCCGTGAAGGAGATCTTGCGGACACCGGGATGCGAGGTCAGCGCCTCGCCGACGACGTCGCCGCGCCCGGCCACGACATTGATGATGCCGGCTGGTGCACCGGCTGCGTGCAGGCATTCCGTGAATAGCTGGGTCTGCCAGGCGCTGAACTCGCTCGGCTTGACCACCACGGGGCAGCCGGCCGCGAGCGCACCCGCCATCTTGACGCTGATGGCGTTGTAGACGCTGTTCCAGGGGACGATATGCACGGCCACGCCGGCAGCCTGCGCGACCACCTCCGTATCGTTGATCCAGCGCGAGAACACGAAATCCTCGAGCAGCCGGGCCGCGGCGAGGAAGTTGTTGGCGGCAAGACCGGCACGCCATTTCGCCTGCTCGATCGGGCCGCCATATTCGAGGATCGTGGCCTCGGTCAGCTCGTCGTCGCGGGCGCGGACGGACTCGCTGAGGTTGTAGAGAATTTCGATCCGCTCCTTCTTGGAACTGCGCGACCAGCCGGCGATGGCGCTTTGCGCGCTGTCGACCGCCCGTCTGGCGTCCTCCTCGTCGGCCATGACGAGGACGGCGCGCGGCTCCCCGGTCGTCGGGTTGACGAGCTCGAGTTCCTCGCGGCCATGCGCGGTGCGGAACTGACCGCCGATGTAGACCTGATCGAAGCGCTGCATGCTGGGTTCCTTTCGGTGAGGCCGCTCACGGTCTGGAGTTCGGCCGGGGCGCTTTCGACGACGGGCTCAGATCGCGAGCGCCTGCGCGTCGCCGTCGGCATAGAGCTGGCGCAGCCAGCGGCGATCGATCAGCCATGCCCCGCTGCCACGGGTGAGGCCGATCTCGTAGCGGCCACCGATCGTGACTCGGTGTTGCTCGCCTTCGGGATTGGTGAAGCCAAGATCGACGACGACATCGACGCGGACGCTCGCGCGGTGCCTGTCAGATGCGACGTCGATGACGGGATTAGCGAGACGGTGCTGCGTCCAGTTGGCGCGCGACAGGCGGCTCATCGAAGCACGAGCATAGGCTTCGGCTGCAACCGGAGCTGCCTCTTCAGAAGGCTCGGCGCGCACGGCTTCGGCGAGACATGCGCGATAGCCGGCCGCATCGCGGTCGTCCGCCGCCTGGGCGAGACGAGCGAGGAGCTTGCGGATCGCCAGCTCGTCAACGACGAGTTCAAGCGCGGTGGCAGCCATCGGCCCGAGCCTTTCGGGGTGGGGGCCGTGGCGCTCTCGCGCCCCGGCTCTAGGGCGCGAATTTGGTGAAGACGTAATCCCGCGCCTTCACCTTCGATTCATGACAGGCGAAGCAGGTCTCGTGCTGGGCCGCGTCCACGGGCTTGCCGTCGATGAAGCGGCCGAAGCCCCAGCCGCCGCTGTCGGGATACTTCTTCGAATCCTTGACCATGACCTGCACGGTCGTGGCCGCGCCGGGGACGAGGGCGGATTCGAACTCGGGCGACTGGATATGCTTCCAGGCGAGCTTCACGAGCACGGTGCCGTCCGGAAACGGCAGCGTTCCGGCGCGGTAGGCGTCGATCGCCTTCTGGTTGCCGACGACGGCACGCAACTCGTTGAGCGGCTCGTGCTCCAGCGCTGGCGCGACGAGCTCCCATTTGCGGTATCCGTCGGGGATCGTGACGCCGTAGATCGGAGAGGCCGGCTTCTTGTCTCCATCGCCTCTGGCGATGGAGACAACGCCAACGATGGCGATGGCGGCACCCGCATAGGGCAAGGCCGCAAGGGGTTTCATCGGCGAGCTCCCTCGGCTGCAATCAAAGCCGGTTGGCGTCGATCACGGCCTGTGCGAAGGCGCGCGGATCCTCCTGCGGCGGGTTGTGGCCGATGCCGCCCTTGAAGAGTCGGTGCTCGTATTTGCCGGTGAAGCGCTTGCGATAGG
This sequence comes from Allobosea sp. 05T433, assembly GCF_056396065.1. Lineage (NCBI taxonomy): Bacteria > Pseudomonadati > Pseudomonadota > Alphaproteobacteria > Hyphomicrobiales > Alloboseaceae > Allobosea > Allobosea sp. 05T433. Next base: position 9,947 of record NZ_JBFTKS010000044.1, read on the forward strand.
CGGCGGGCTCGGGATGCGGTGCGCCATTGGCATCGCCCTCGATGGTGATGGTCGGCACGCCGATGTTCGGGAAGGCCGCGAGCTTGCGCTCGATCTCGTCGTACTTCGCTTCACCCTGCGCCAGGCCGAGCCGCCAGCGGTAATTGTGGATCGAGATGGTGACATGATCGGGGTTGTCGAGCGAGGCCGCGGAACGCGCGAAGGTCGCGGCGTCGAAGCCCCATTTCGGCGAGGCCAGCTCCCAGATCAGCCGGGCGAAGTCGTGGGTGTACTTGGCGTAACCGGCCTCGCCTCGCGCGGTGGCGAAGTAGAACTGGTACCACCACTGCAGTTCGGCCTTCGGCGGCAGGGGCGCCTTGTTGGCCTCCTGACTGCCGATCAGATAGCCACTGACCGAGACCAGCGCCTTGCAGCGCTCGGGCCAGAGGGCGGCGACGATGTCGGCGGTCCGGGCGCCCCAGTCGTAGCCGGCTATGACGGCCTTCTCGATCTTCAGTGCGTCCAGGAGCGCGATGGCATCGACGGCAAGCGCCGCCTGCTGGCCGTTGCGCGGCGTCTCGGCCGAGCGGAAACGGGTGCTGCCATAGCCGCGCAGATGCGGCACGATCACCCGGTAGCCGGCCTTCGCCAGGATGGGCGCGACATCGACATAGCTGTGAATGTCGTAGGGCCAGCCGTGCAGGAGCAGCACCGGCGGGCCGTCCGCCGGCCCGGCCTCGACATAGCCGACATCGAGATCGCCCGCCTCGATCCGTTTCTCGGCGGCGAATGCGGCCTGCGCGCCCTGGTCCGAGCCGGCATGCGTCGGGGCCGAGCCGTGGGTCTGTGCGCTGGCGGCGCCGATCGCGCCCATCTGCGCGAGTACGGTGCCGAGCGCCATGCTGCCGAGAAAGTTCCGCCGCGGGTGATCGATCTGCTCTGTCATGGCTCTGTTCCCGTTTTGCTATGTGCTCAGGGAAGGAAGCCTGTCGGCTGTATCTGCGCTGTGTCGCGTCGCGCCGGATTTGAAAGCTCCCGTAGGATCCGGGCCTTTGGATACGCAGGGATACAATCGGCGGGCGGCTTGCCGTGGCGGGGGCGCGGCCGCCAGTCTCGCAGGGGGCAGGGTCGATCGTACGAGACTGTATCCGGCTCGGGAAAACAGACGCTTCGTTGCGTATCGCAGCGATCCGAAAACATGCCGGACATGTCGGCTTGGGAAACGACCGTTGCAAGCCGCCGCTTGTGGAGCGGCGAAGGATGGAGCGTTTCCATGACCAAGATCGAGAAAGTCCTCTATACCGCCAAGACCTATACGGTGGGCGGGCGCGACGGAGCGTCGCGCAGTGCCGATGGCCGGCTCGACATCAAGCTGTCGCCTCCCGGCAGCGCCGCCGCAGGCACCAACCCCGAGCAGCTCTTCGCGGCCGGCTGGTCGGCCTGTTTCATCGGGGCGATCGGCATTGCCGCCAAGAAGCGCCAACTGGCCTTGCCGGCTGACCTCGCCGTCGATGCCGAGGTTGATCTCGGCATGACCGACGGCGCCTATTTCCTGCAGGCCCGCCTCAATGTTAGCCTTCCCGGACTCGACAAGGAACTGGCGCGCGAGCTCGTCCACGAGGCGCACCAGACCTGCCCCTATTCCAAGGCGACCAGAGGCAACATCAATGTGGAGCTGAACGTCGCCTAGGGGAGGCTGCGACCTCGAAGCGGCCCCCGCGGGCCCCGGCGAGGAGCACAAGCACTTGCGGCCGCCGCATTCGCATGCGGCGGCCGCTTCGCCTTGAACATAAGCCATTGACTTGCTCTGGGACTGGTTCCGATCAGGGGCCAGGTACCATGAAGCTGGTTTGGTGTGGCAGGCGCGCTGCCACGTCCTGCGGCAGGCCGAGATTTGTCGCGATCACGTCGACGGGGTTCGATGCCAGCCAGGCGGAGAGGTCGTTTGCCTGGTAGCGTCCGCTGTTGAAGCCGATCAGCACGCGCAGGACCGATGAGCCGGTCTTGCGGATGTAGTGGCCGGCGCCCATCGGGGCGTAGCCGATGTCGCCCGCCTTGAAACGCTCGGTCACGACCTGGCCTTCGGCCAGGAAGACCGCCATCTCGGCTTCGCCGTCGAGATAATATTGCCATTCGTCGGCATTCGGATGCCAGTAGCTCCCGCATGGCGCCGGGCTGGATCTCGAGGATCGAGCCCGCCATCGTCGTCGAGATCGCAAACTCTTCGACCGTGACGACACGCTGGTACCGCCCCCGGCCACGCGCCGGGGCTGTTGCGCCATCAACGGGTAGCGATGCCTGGTGGTCAGTTCGGCGGCTGGCCGTTGCGTTGCAAGCCAAGACTGGTCGCCGGGAACCGGGCCTTGCACGAAATAGGCTTCGCCTGCTGGGAGACTCGTCAATTCCGAGGCCGCCACGCCGAGGTTCTGCGCGACGACCTGCGGCGGCGTGTGCGCCAGCCAATCGGTTATGCTGAAGGTGTGATCCTCCGAGAAGTCGCCATTGTCGAAGATCAGGATGAATTGGCACTCGCCGGGCCCAAGCCCGTGGATGGAATGGCCCCCGCCCCGTGGAAAATACCAGACATCGCCAGGTCCGAAGCTGTCCGTCGCTGAACCGCCATCCGGATGGAGCACCGTCGTGCGACAATTGCCGGAGACGACATAGGCCCACTCGGCGGCATTTGCATGCCAGTGCAGCTCACGCATCGAGCCGGGGGCGAGGCGCATGGAGACGCCTGCGGATACCGATGCTGGCTGGAAACTCGTGCACGGAGGCTCCGCGCGTCAAGCCGCCTGCTCCCGTGCGCGGCTTGGCTTTCTCGAGTCGGTAGCGGAAGGATCTCGTGCCCTCGCTCATCGTCGCATTCCTTCGTCGCAGGAGGTCAGAAGCGGCCGTGGTTGGTGCCGGGTACAAAAGACACGTCTTGTGCCGCCAGGCTCACGGCATCGACGAGGTCTCGGACATCGCGCCTGCCGTCGTAGCGCAGCCCGTTGATGAACAGGCTCGGCGTGCCATTGACGCCACTCCGGACCCCTCCGATGAAATCCGCCCGCAAAGCGTCGTCGAAGCGGCCATTGAAGGCTTCCGCCAGCGCCGAGGCCGCGAGGCCCAGTTTCGCACCGTAGGCCATCAAATCGGCATCGCCGAGCGCCGACTGGTTCTCGTAGAGCAGGTCGTGCGCCTGCCAGAACTTGCCGGCTCCGGCCGCCGCCTCGGCGAATTCCGCGGCGCGCACGGCGTGGGGATGCAGCTCGGCGATCGGAAAATTGCGGAAGACGAAGCGAAGCTGGTCGCCCATCAGCCGCTGTGCCTGCTTGATGACGGGATAGGCCTCGCCACAATAGGGGCATTGGTAGTCGCCATACTCCACCAAGGTGACGGGAGCGTCCGACGGGCCGATCGCGTGATCTTGCTGATTGACGGGGATAATAAGCCGGCTCATTGGGTTGCAGCCTCCGAAGATTGCTGCCCTTCCAGTCCGCTCAGCGCCTCTAGAATGCCGTCGGCGCCGGGATTGATGCCGAGCGGAGAGAGATAGCTCCAGCGGATGATGCCGGAGCCGTCGATGACGAAGAGGGCGCGTTCGCACAGGCGATCCTCCTCGCGATAGGCGCCGTAGCTGCGCGCGACAGCACCCTTGGGCTCGAAATCCGCGAGCAGCGGAAAGTGCAGGTTGCGGGCGGCGGCGAAGGCGGCATGGCACCAGACGCCGTCGACGGAGATGCCGATGAGCTGCGCGTTTGCCGAGCGATCGAATTCGGGCAGGACCTGGTTGTAGAACGCCATCTGGTCACCGCAGACGGGGCTCCAGTCCGCGGGGTAGAAGGCCAGGATGACCGGTCGGCCGCGCAGGCTTTCCAGCGAAACGCGCTGGTCCGGCGTCGCGGCCAGGTTGAAGGCAGGGGCCGGCGTTCCGGCCGGCAATGGCGTCGAGATGCGGAAGTTCGACATGACTCGCTCCTGGGATCTTGCGATGCGCAACCGTCGCGAGCCTCAACGCGATGCGCGCGTGGTCTCGTAGAGGAACCAGCCGCGCCGCTCGGCCTCGTCGATCCAGACCTCGATCAGGCTGGCGGAGGCAACATCGTTATGGTCCTCGCAGACGACATGAGTCGCGCGCAGAAAGCCGGTCAGGTGTCGGTTGTCGTCGGCGAGCTCCGAGAGCATGTCCGACGGCGTGACGAAATCGGCATCATTGTCGAGAATGCGCTGGATGCGTCCGATATGGCCGATCGAACGCAGCGTCGAACCGCCGACCTTGCGCGCCCGTTCGGCGATTACATCGGTCGTGGCGAGAATCTGATCGCCCTGTTCATCGAGCATCAGGTGGTAGTCGCGGAAATGCGGCCCCGACATGTGCCAGTGGAAATTCTTGGTCTTGACGTAGAGCGCGAACATGTCCGCCAGCAGTGCCGTCAGCGCCCCGGCGATGTCTGCGGTCGCCTGCACGCCGAGATCGGTCGGTGTCCGCAGGGCAGCGGCGCGGCGCGCACTCAGTGAAAGGTCGTTCATGGCTATCTCTCGCATTGCGACGTGCCACCTGTCCGGGCCGGGCGCGAGCCCGCGGAGATCAGATGGAGCAACGTCAGGTCACGGGGCTCGCGACCCCGACGCCCCAACGTTAGGAACGCCGCCACCGGCGCTATATCGACCGCTGGTTTCGTTGGGTCATACTTGGGTTTAGGACGCGGGATCGGGCGCTGGAATCCTCCGATGGCAATGGCGTGCGACCCACCCCGTCACGGCGGAGGGAGGCGGGACGAGCGGAGGAGAGGAACTAAACTCCTGTATGATTTTCCTTCGCCGGATTTCCGTCAGAGTGACGCGACATGCCATCGGGGTGCGGCGACATGAAGATCGAGATTTCTTCCGGGGTGATCGAGGACGAGGCTGTCGAGCGGGCCGAGGCGTCGCGCCGTTCGATGGCCCTGCTGATGGCCGTTGCGGGGCACGATTTGAAGCAGCCGCTCCAGGTTGCCCTGCTGGCGATCGCGCGAGCCGTCGATGAAGGCAAAGCCCGGTGCGCGACCGGCCGCCTTGCCGTGGCGACGGACGCGCTGCGCCGCCTGAACAACGAGCTGGACGACATGGCGCGGCTTTCGCAGCGCGGCGTCGCCCTGACAGCGCAGCCGCAAGTCGTTCTGCTGCAGGACATCACCGGGCGCGTCGAACGTGACTGGCGTCAATATGCGGAGATCAGCGGCACGGAGCTGGAGTTCGATCTGCCGCAGGTGTTCGTGGAAACGGATCCGCGGATGCTCGCGACGATCCTGCGCAATCTCGTCGGCAACGCGATCAAGTTCAGCGGTCGTGGTGGGCTCGTCCGCGTCACGGCCCGGCTGCAGGGCGACCGGATCGGCATCGAGATCAACGACACGGGCTGCGGGATTCCACCGGCCTATCTGTCGCGCATTTTCGACGCGTTCGAGCGGGGAGGGCAGGCGCGGGGGCTCGAGGGACTCGGCCTCGGCCTGCTGATCGTTCGCGAGACGGCGGATATGCTCGGCCATCCTATTTCGGTCCGTTCGGTCGAGAACGAGGGCTCGACCTTCTCGGTCGAGCTGCCGCTGTTGAGCCGGCCGCGCTTGCATCCGATCGACCTGGACGCGAGCATGCGGCACTAGCGAGCAGGCCCAACTGGCGCGTGCACAGCGACGACCCCATGCGAGAACCGGCGACAATGCCTCACCCAGGACTTCCTCGATGAATGCGCGTCCGGGCGACGAAGCCCCATGAGCCTGATCGCCTTCCGGGCCGCGGCGGTTCTGCTGGCGCTGGGCATCTTCCTGATCGATACGCTGACGCCGCTCGAGGGGGCGGTTGCCGTGCTCTACGTCGTCGTCGTGCTTCTGGCGGCGCGGACGGCGCGGCGCACCGATATCATCTTCGCCGCTGCTGCCAGCATCGTCCTGACCGTGATCGCCTATATCGACTCGCATGGGCTGCGCCATGTCGGCTCGCCGACACTGCGGGCGCTCGTCAGCCTTGCCGCCATCGGCATCGTGGCGCTGCTGGCGCTCCATAGCCAGAGGGCTACGGAAACCCTGTCCTCGCAGGCGCGGCTGCTGAACCTGTCCCACGACATGATCTTCGTCAGGGACCGAATTGGCGTGATCAGCTTCTGGAACAATGCGGCAGAGGAGGTCTACGGGTTCACGGCGCGCGAAGCGCTCGGCCGCATGGCCGATGACCTGCTCAGGACCCGCTATTCGGAGCCGCGCGAAGCGGTCGAGGCGACCCTTTTCGAAACCGGGCGCTGGGACGGCAGGCTCGAGCAGCGCACCAAGAGCGGCAAGGCGTTGATCGTCGAGAGCCGCTGGGCCATGCAGCGCGACCGTTCGGGCAAGCCGACCAATGTTCTTGAAACGCATACCGACGTCACCGAAGGGCAGGCCGCCCATGCTGCGCTCATCCAGAGCGAGCGGCGCTATCGCCGCATGTTCGACGCCACGCGGATCGGCGTCATCGAGGAGGATTGGACGGCTATTCGTGCGGAAATCGCGCGCCTAGATGCGCCGGACGAGGCGGCTTTGAGCGTTCATTTCGCCAGGCATCCGGATTTCATCGATCGCGCCCGCAAGCTGACGAAGGTCGTCGACGCCAATCCCGCGTTTCTGGCGATGGTCGCAGCCGGCAGCGCGGCGCATCTGCTGTCGTCGGTCGATGACATCCTGTGCGAAAGCGACAGGACATTCCCGTCCGCGCTGGTGGCCTTTGCCCGCGGCGAGACGTTCTACGAGGGCGAAACCGAGATCACGGCCGCGGACGGGCGTCGTATCCCCGTCCTGTTCGCTATCACCTTTCCCCGGCCGGATGAGGACGCGGACAACGTGCTGGTGTTCGTCATCGACAACAGCGAGCGGAAGCAGGCGCAGGATGCTCTCCTTGCCGCGCAATCGGAGCTGGCCCATGCCGCTCGGGTGGCGACGCTGGGCGAGCTCACCGCTTCGATTGCGCATGAGGTCAACCAGCCGCTGATGGCGGTCGTGACCGGCGGCGAGGCGGGCATGCGCTGGCTGCGGCGAGAGACGCCGGACCTCAAGGAGGTCGAAGCCGCAATCGGGCGCGTGATCGCGGAGGGGCGGCGCGCCAGCGAGATCGTCAAGCGGATCCGGGCCTTCCTCAAGAAGGCCCCGGCGCAGAAGGCGGAGGTCGACATCGCCGCGATCGCCGGCGAGGCGACCCAGCTGGTGGAGCGGGAGCTGGCGCGGGGACGCATCGAGCTGCGCACCGACATCGATCCGAGCCTCCCGCCTGTCAGCGGGGATCGGATCCAGCTGCAACAGGTGCTCGTCAATCTCATGGTCAATGCGAGCCAGGCCATGGCGGGGAAGGCCGGAACGCGACTCCTTTCCGTCCGTGCGTCGCGTGCGGGCCCCGGCATGGTCGAAGTCACTGTGGCCGATACGGGGCCCGGCATCGGGCCCGACGACATCGGCCGGCTGTTCGATCCCTTCTTCACCACGAAGCCGGATGGGATGGGCATGGGTCTTGCGATCTGCCGGACCACCGCCGAAGCTCATGACGGAGCGCTTTCCGTCGAAAGCACGGTGGGCACAGGGGCGACGTTTCGGCTGAGCCTGCCGGTCCGGGAAGGCGTTGCATCTCATGATCAGACACACCGCATCTAACTCGCAGCCTGCGGGCGTGCCGAGCGAACCGGTCGTCGTCGTCGTCGACGACGACAGCGCCGTCCGTTCATCGCTCGACAGCCTGCTCCGCTCGGTCGGGTTGCAGACCAGGCTCTGTGCGTCACCTGCCGAGCTGCTTCAGATTGCGCTGCCGGATGCGCCTGGCTGCATCATCCTGGACGTCCGGCTGCCGGGAATCAGCGGCCTGGAGTTCCAGACACAGCTTTCGCAGCACGGGATCGAGCTGCCGATCGTCTTCATGACGGGCTTTGGGGACATCCCGATGACCGTCCAGGCAATGAAGGCCGGTGCGATCGATTTCCTCGCCAAACCGTTTCGCGATCAGGACATGCTCGACGCGGTGACCACGGCCGTCGAACGCGACAGAGCACGGCGCAGCGCCGCCGCGTCCATGGGCAATCTGCGGAGCGAGTATGACACGCTCACTACGCGCGAGCGCGAGGTGATGGCCCATGTCGTCTCCGGACTGATGAACAAGCAGGTCGCCGGCATCATCGGGCTGAGCGAGATCACGGTGAAGATCCATCGCGGCAATGTCATGCGCAAGATGGGCGTGCGTACGCTCGCGGACCTCGTGCGCAAGGCTGAGGCCCTCGGCATTTCCGGCCGCTGACGTAGCGTCCTGCAAACCAGTGTATGATTCCAACCGCGGCCTCGATCGACAATACCAGGGTATGGACGCGCATCGGACGCTCTTTCGTGCGCCAGCTCGCACGAAGGACAGACACGGATGAAACAGACGCCGATCATTGCCGTCGTGGACGATGACGAGGGCGTTCGCAGCTCGCTCACCAGCCTGCTGCGCTCATTTGGCTACGAGGTCCGCAGCTATGGCACGGCGGCGGATTTCCTTGCCGCCTGCGAGATCGATACGCCCGCCTGCCTGATCAGCGACATACAGATGCCGCTCGTGACGGGCGACCAGCTTCAGGCCGAGCTGATCCGGGCCGGGCATGGCTTTCCAATCATCTTCATGACCGCCTTTCCGACGGAGGCGACGCGACAGAAGGTGATGGCGGCCGGCGCCTGCGCCTTTCTCGAGAAGCCGGTCGACGTCGATGCGATGGCGCGCCACCTGGTGGCTGCGCTCGGGCCTGCATGCTGATCCGCCCGCCAGGCACACCTTCGTATGGTCGCTCCAACCGAGCGTAGAATTCTGCCGGCGCCATCCATCGCCTAGCGTTCCTGGGCCAGCGCAGCCCGGAGAGATCGGCTTCCGGCCGGCGAGCCGCGCTGCATCACATCATCTCATCCGCTTGAAGGGATAAGGACCATGACCAGCGCTTTCGTCACGACCAGGGACGGCGTCGAGATCTTCTACAAGGACTGGGGGCCGAAGAGCGCGCAGCCGATCGTGTTCCATCATGGCTGGCCTCTGTCCTCCGACGACTGGGATGCGCAGATGCTCTTCTTCCTCGCGAATGGCTACCGTGTCGTGGCGCATGATCGCCGCGGTCATGGCCGCTCGTCGCAGGTCGATGTCGGCAACGAAATGGACCACTATGCCGCCGACGCCTTGGCGGTCGCCGAGCATCTCGATCTGAGGAACGCAGTCCATATTGGCCATTCCACCGGCGGTGGCGAGGTTGCGCGCTATGTCGCGAAGTTCGGCCAGCCGCAGGGGCGCGTCGCCAAGGCGGTCCTCGTCAGCGCGGTTCCGCCGCTCATGCTGAAGACCGCGAGCAATCCCAGCGGCCTGCCGATCGAGGTCTTCGACGGCTTGCGCACGGCGCTCGCCGACAACCGCGCGCAGTTCTTTCTCGACCTGCCGGCGGGGCCCTTCTACGGCTTCAACCGGGCCGGCGCGAAGGTCGACCAGGGCGTGATCTGGAACTGGTGGCGGCAGGGCATGATAGGCGGCGCCAAGGCCCATTACGACGGCATCAAGGCCTTCTCGGAGACCGACCAGACGGAGGATCTCAAGGCGATCACCGTTCCCACGCTCGTGCTCCATGGGGAGGACGACCAGATCGTCCCGATCGATGACAGCGCCAGACTCTCCGTGAAGCTGCTAAAGAACGGCACGTTGAAGACCTATGCCGGCTACCCTCACGGCATGCTGACGACCCACGCGGACGTCATCAATCCGGATCTGCTCGCCTTCGTGAAGGGGTGAGATCAGGACGCGGATCGACCGACCGAAATTGAAACGTAGAAACGGAACAGGGCGCCGTCGCCCCTATTCTATCATAGCAGCCTAGGAACGGCGGGCCGTTTCTGATTGATCAATATGTCCCGCTAGATCTCCGCGCCGGCGTGCTGGCCTGGAGACGGCGGAGATGGCGAGAGGCGTTTATGCCGCAGACCATTGAGTAGTCCGAAAGTGGACGTAGTGTAGGTCCGGAACGGGCCAGTATCGCCGTCTCTGCTTCGGGCAAAATGCGCCGACTCCGGACATTCGAGGCCTGCCGGAAAGCGGACTTTCAGCCCAGGCCAGAAGACCGTCCTGATCCTGCCTGGCTTCGGTAGCGCAAAGCGTCGACAACGACCTTGAAGGCGGGAAGGTTCTGGCGGCGGCTGGGATAGTAAAGGAAATAGCCGTCGAAAAAGGGCGACCAGTCGTCCAGCACCAGGACCAGTTCGCCCGACGCGATCTGCCGCTCCACTATGTCGTCGGGGACGTAGGCGATGCCATAGCCGTTCACCGCCGCATCGATCATGGCGTAGGAGTTGTTGAAGGTGAGCTGGCCGCTCACCCGGACACGCAATTCCTTTCCGGCTTTTTCGAACTCCCAAGCATAAAGCCCGCCGGCTGTTTCGTGGCGCATGTTGATGCAGACATGCCCGACTAGGTCCTGAGGATGGTCCGGCACTCCGTGCGCAGCGAGATATCCGGGCGAAGCGACCGCTACCAGCCGCCAGTCCGGGCCGATGCGGACCGCGATCATGTCCTTCTCGACGCTCTCACCCAGACGGACCCCTGCGTCGAAACCCTCCTCGACGATGTTGCGGAAGGTGCTGTCGAGGATCAGTTCGACATTGATGTCGGGATAATCCCGCAGGACCGGCCTGAGCTTCGGCCAGACCACGCTTTCAAGCGCATGGTCGGATAGTGTCAGCCTGACCGAGCCCGACGGCTTGTCGCGCAACGCCGTCAGCGCCGCGATCTCGTCCTCGATCTCCGCGATCCGCGGCGTGATCGTCTGGAGCAGGCGCTCGCCCGCGGTCGTGGTCGCGACATTGCGCGTGGTCCGGGTCAGAAGGCGAACGCCCATGCGATCTTCGAGCTGCTTGATCGCGTAGCTGAGAGTCGATTGCGCGACGCCGATCTTCGCCGCCGCCCGGGTGAAGCTGTGCTCCTCGGCCACGATCTGAAACCACCGGAGCTGGTTGAGATCGGTCTTGTCCATGAGAACCCTCGGTGTCTGCCTGCCGAGATTAATCGATCACATCGATCAGTGCATTCCAATTTCGGCGGGTAATCGTTCCGAGCCTGAACCGCTATTTTGCACCGCATCAACAGATGCAGGAGCGACCCAACATGGCGGCTACCGCCGTATCGGAGGATGGAACCAAGCCGACCGCCGCCTGGAGCGCCGTCCTCTCGATGGCGCTTTGCGTGGCGATGCTGATCGCTTCCGAGTTCATGCCGGTCAGCCTGCTGACGCCGATGGCCGAGGGGTTGCGCGCGACCGAGGGCCAGACAGGTCAAGCGATCTCGATCAGCGGTCTCTTCGCGGTGGCGGCGAGCATGGTCATCACCACGGCCGCCGGGACGCTGAACCGGAAATGGGTCCTGGTCGCGATGACGGCCTTCATGCTGGTCTCGCTGGTCCTGGTCGCGGCCGCCCCGAACTTCGCGGTGCTGATGCTCGGTCGCGCCCTGCTCGGGATCTGCATCGGTGGCTTCTGGGCGCTCGCGACGGCCGTGATCATGCGCCTGGTTCCCGAGAGCGAGGTGCCTCGCGCGCTGGCCCTGATGTATGGCGGGCAAGCGATCGCGGCAGCCTTCGCCGCGCCCGTCGGCAGCTATCTCGGCGGTCTGTTCGGCTGGCGCGCGGTGTTCTGGGCGCTGACGCCGATCGTCGCCGTCAACCTCGTCTGGCATGTGATCGCCCTGCCGTCGCTGCCCGCGCGCCAGCCGCAGGATTTCCGGACCATGTTCGGCCTGCTGAAGCGCCCGTATTTCCTGCGCGGCCTGATCGCGTCGATGCTGTCCTGGGGCTCGGCCTTCACGATGTTCACCTACCTGCGCCCGTTCCTCGAACAGGTGACGGGAGCCGACGTGACGACGCTGTCGATCCTGCTGCTGGTGCTCGGCTGCGCTGGCTTTGTTGGAACCTGGGGCTCCGGCCGCTTCCTGCATGGCAGCGTCGCTCCTCTCCTGAAGCTGCCCGCGCTGCTGATGGGCGGCTGCACGATTGGTCTCCTGCTGCTCGGCGGCTCGGTCGCCGCAGTGGGCCTCTTCCTGGCTCTCTGGGGTGCGATGAACACCGCCATGTCGGTGATCTGGATGACCTGGATGTCGCAGAACGTCGACGATGCGCCGGAGGCCGCCGGAAGCCTGATGGTGGCCGCGATCCAAGCCTCGATCCTGCTCGGGGCCGTGGTCGGCGGGATGCTGCTCGATGGCCTGTCGATCTTCGCGACCTTCCTGGGGAGCGTCGCCCTGGCCGCCATCGGCATCGCGCTGATCGGCAACGGAAAACGTCTGCTGAAGCCCGAATAGTCACAGAGAACGGGGAGATAACGATGGACACCTCCAACACGATCACAGCGTCGTCCGCACGACTGGACCGTCGCGACTTGATGAAGCTGACCGGTGCGGGCGTCGCCGCCTTGGCAGCCGCATCACTCTTCAACCTCTCCAAAGCAAAGGCTCAAGGCATGACAGCGGACTGGGACAAGACTTTCCCGAAGAGCGAGAAGGTCGATCATCGGAAGGTCACCTTCAAGAACCGATACGGCATCACCCTGGCGGGCGATCTCTATTTGCCCAAGGGCCAAGGCGATCGGCGGCTGGCGGCGCTGGCCGTTGGCGGGCCGTTCGGAGCGGTGAAGGAACAGTCGTCTGGCCTCTACGCGCAGACGATGGCGGAGCGCGGATTCGTCACGCTGGCCTTCGACGCGTCCTTCACGGGTGAAAGCGGTGGCGAGCCCCGTAACGTCGCCTCGCCGGATATCAACACCGAGGATTTCAGCGCGGCGATCGATTATCTCGGCCTGCACCCCTCCGTCGACCGCGAGCGGATCGGCGTCATCGGCATCTGTGGCTGGGGCGGCATGGCCTTGAACGCCGTCGCCGTGGACAAGCGGGTCAAGGCCGTCGTCGCCAGCACGATGTATGACATGACCCGCGTCATGTCGAAGGGCTACAACGACAGCGTGACGCTCGAACAGCGCACGCAGATGCTGGAGCAGATGAGCCGGCAGCGCTGGGAAGACGCCGCGAACGGAACCCCGGCTTACCAGCCGCCCTACAATGATCTGAAAGGCGGCGAGGCGCAGTTCCTGGTCGACTACCACGACTATTACCGGACGCCGCGCGGCTACCATCCGCGCGCGGTCAACTCGGGCAATTCCTGGACCCGGACGACGCCGCTCTCGTTCATGAACATGCCGCTCCTGACCTACATCAAGGAGATCTCGCCGCGCCCGGTTCTGCTGATCCACGGCGAGAAAGCCCATTCGCGCTACTTCAGCGAAACCGCCTATGCGGCGGCCGCGGAGCCGAAGGAACTGATGATCATTCCGGGAGCCAGCCACGTCGATCTCTACGACAAGGTCGACGTGATCCCGTTCGACAAGCTGGCCAGCTTCTTCGGCCGGCATCTCGTCGCCTAATCTCGACCGGACACGAAGCGATGGGGCCGCCGCCCTCGGTGGGCGGCCAAAGGCTCGCAGGCCGAGCTCCCGCCGCTGGACCGGCGGGAGCTCGGTGAACGACAATCACTACGGAGGATCGGACAATGCCGCTCAAAGCCACTCGGATCGCCGGCGCCATACTCCTCGCAACGATCGGAACAGCAATGGCTCAGGAACGCATCAAGATCTCGTCGGAGTGGGGTTCCGTTGCGGCGGAGCTCGCCGATAACGCCGCGACCAAAGCGCTGCTTGGCATGCTGCCCCTGACCATTCCGATGACGGACCACCTTCGTCAGGAAAAAACGGGAAGCTTGCCGTCGGGTCTGCCCGCCGCAGCGCGGCAGCGCGCCTTCAAGAGCGGGACGATCGGGCTTTGGGGCCCGGACCACTTCGTCGTCTACTATCGTGATGGCCAGGTCCCTCAGCCCGGTATCGTCATCCTCGGCGAAGTGAAGGGCGGGGCTTCGATCTTCGACCGACCCGGCTCTATCTCGATGCGGGTCGAGCGGGCGGATTAGATGGCTGGGAGGCGGCAGTGACCAGACTGATGGCTTGAGCCAAAGTTGCGGACAACCTTAGGCCACTCCGTAGCGCATCATCGAACGATATCGGCGGCCGAGCGCCAGAGGACTTGTATGGGGTTTTCCTTGTCAAGGCCGCAGCCCCCCTATTGGCTTTGAGACGCGGTTCGTTTTCACGTACGGGTGGACGTCAACAGCTTCGCCGCTCCGAGCGGCGAAGGCCGTAGGTGAGTGCAGGCGCTCACATCCAAACGATCCGAGGGGAACTCGCCATTTTGGCGCGGTTCCCCTCGACAAGCACCTCTACGCCCAGTGCCACCTGATCGAATGCTGCTTCTCGAGGCTTAAGCAGTTTCGGCGGGTCGCGACGCGCTTCGAAAAGACCGCCAGACACTACCTCGCCGTCGTCACAATCGCCGCGATGATCCTATGGATCAGATAAGTGTCCACAGATCCTAGGCTCGGGTGCTTGGCTCCATGCGCCGCGCCAAAGCCTTATGGCAGGACCGCGACCCGGGCGAGCAATGTGACCAGCTCCGCCTGACGCTTGGTATTGGTCTTGGCGAAGAGTGCGGACAGTTGCGAGCGAACGGTCGAGCGACTGAGGTGCAGCTTACTGGCGACATCGACCGGCAGATCGCCGTTGGCCAACAGAAGCGCATGCCGCGTCTCGGCCGTAGTCAGGCCAAACATGCGCTGAAGCATGAAGGGGTTAGGTCGCAGGTGAGCGTCAAGATCGACCAGCATCACCAGACTGGTACTATCGTGCGGTATAGCGTCTGCGGCCTGGTTCAGGACGAACGGCGCTTCGTGTTGGTTCCAGATGACGACCCAACACAATGGACCCAGCGGCGGCCGGTGTGGCGCCCGCGCCAACAATTGCATGAAGGCGCTCGTCAGTTGATCAAACTCTTCGCCCGAACTGGTCTTGCAGCGCAGAATCAGCCGGGCTGCGGCGTTGGCCTCGACAATCCTGCGGCGGTGCTCGACAACGAGATACCCACATCCGAGGCGGTCGAGCGTGCTCAGGGCGAAAGCGCCTTGATAATTCCTGGGGGAGGCGATCCCTGACCTGCCCTCCTGGTCGGCCGGCACACTCCTGGGTATTTCGCATGGCTCAGAGGTCATCGATTTCACCTTACCCGCCAAGCTATCCCGGTTTCGCCTGCCCCCATCTGGACGCACGTGTCTCTAACTTTGGGGATCTTTGAGTGTTCCTTGCCCGGGGGAACGATTTGTCGTGGCCCGGCGTTTGGGACGGTGCTGGAGTAGCTGTTGTGCACGCGTCGCGTTTTGCGTGTCGGCCTGGGGCCGAGATTGCCTGGACCGGTCAGCACGGCCCGGGATACCCGCCAGCGAGCGAACTGCGGCAGGCGTCGTTCAAGGGGCTCCGCGACGATGCAGATGCTGCGACTTATTAGAATCCCGACCTTCCTGATAGCATGCGCACCCCGCGGCCGGTCCGAGTGTAATCATGCCCACCAGCAACCCTCTTTCGTGGAGCGCTGAGAGCCTCCGGCGCGCTATCGGCGCAGCCGGGGTCGCCCTGTGGTCGTGGAACGTAGAGACCGACCGGTTCGCCATGGACGAACGGGGATACGCCTTATGGGCCGTGCCGGACGACGGTAACCCAGTGAAGTTCGAGGACCTGTCTGCCCGCATCCACCCCGCGGATCGGGATCGGGTCCGGGCCGCCTTCGCTGCGGCGCGGGCCATTGTCGGTGCCTACGAAATCGACTTTCGCATTATTATCGACGAGGAGATCCGTTGGATTTCTGCGCGCGGCATTGGCGACGATTCCCATCTGCACAATGGCGTTGCGTACGGCATCTTTCTGGATGTGACGGGCCGCAAGCAGGCCGAGGAAGGCCATGAGCTTCTCGCCGGGGAGATGAGCCATCGCGTCAAGAATCTGCTTGCAATTGCCTCGGGGCTGACCCTGATCTCGTCGCGGTCCACGACGACCGCCAAAGAGATGGCCACCGAATTGACGGGACGCCTGGCGGCTCTTGGGCGAGCGCACGATCTAGTGCGGCCGCTCCCGGGCCATCAGGGCCATGCGGCTCTCCTCGGCGACCTATTGTCGATCCTGCTGTCTCCTTATGAGGATCTGGGCGCCTTCAGCGGGCGCATCCGCGTCGCGGTGCCGCGCATGGGCGTTGGTGAAGGTGCGGCGACCGCGCTGGCCCTGGTCATCCATGAGCTCGCGACCAACTCGTTGAAGTATGGCGCGCTGTCGGCCGACACCGGCACGTTAGATGTTTCAGGTTGCTCGGACGACGAAGAGATCAAGATCGTCTGGACAGAGCGCGGAGGTCCCGCCGTCGAACCTCCAAACGGCGCCGGTGGGTACGGTAGCCGCCTCGTGGTTCGTAGCATCTCCGGGCAATTGGGCGGCTCGATCGACTACACCTGGTCCGCCGAGGGGGTCATTGTCACGTTACGGATGAAGGCGGCGAAGCTGGCCGATTAGGCGGCGCAGTAACGATCACCAAGGGGTGCCCGTCAGCCCAGTTCACCTCATTATCGGGGCGGCGCCCGTCTTCGAGATCACCTCCTTGCGAGGAAGGCGAGCAGGGCGGCGATCGCGAGCGGTAGCGCCCCTTGCCCGGGCGACGGGGACCCGGATTGGGACGCTCCGGCAGAGCGAGGTCGATCCCGTCTTCCATGCGGGCGGGGAGGTTGCTGAGAGGCATGGGATCAAAGGGCCCGGAGCCTCAAACGACATTCACGCCTTGAGGCTGCGATATGGCCACTCCGCCTCATCACGTCGGTCGTTCAAACAGTGACCAGTGAACACATGGCGGCCGATGGAACGGTTGGTAGCCCCTCGTCATTGAGCAAATTGGCCCCTGCTTCGGTATGGCTGCCAGAATAAGATCATTCCTGCTGGCCAAGCAGAATATCTGCGCGTGCCCGGATATCGGCCCAATCAAGGTCCCCGACAGTGTTCGGACGAGCAGGCCCTGTTCCTCTCCGACATCTTCCCGACCGGGTACATGGCTGCCGAGAACGCCCAAATTCGGGACGGCGATACCGTCGCGATCTGGGGTTGCGGGCCGGTCGGCCAGTTTGCGATCCGCTCGGCGTTCATGTTGGGCGCCGGCCGGGTGATTGCGATCGACGAGGTCTCCGAACGATTGGCGATGGCCGAGGCCGGGGGCGCCGAGACCATCAACTTCTCGGAGTTCGACGTCCGACAGGATTCCGATCGGGGCCGCGATGAACAAGGGCCTTACGCGGTACGTCCAACTTCAGCGCCCTGCAGCAAGCTCTCGGTGGCCGGGGCGGCAAGCGATCTGCCGCCGGCGCGCTCCTGTACGCCTTCGATCTGCTCTATCTCAACGGTCACGACCTCCGGACCATGCGATGCGAGGATCGTCGGAAGATGCTCGCCGATATCATAAAGCCCCACACCCTCGATCCGCTTCAGCGAGGACGTCGATGCTGTCGGCGACGCGCCTTTCTGACAGTCGCCTGCGAGATGGGCCTGGAGGGCATCATCGCGAAGCGCAGGGATGCGCCGTATCGATCCCGCCGGGGGCGGCGAATGGCGGAAGATCAAGTGCAACCAGTCGGAAGGGTTCTTCATCATCGGCTATGAGCCGTCGTCGTCGGGGTTGGGCGGTATCGGGCGGCTGCTGCTCGCAGCCTGGAAGAGCAACCGGCTGACCTATGTCGGCGGCGTAGGGACCGGGTTCACCGATCGCACTGCTACCGCGCTGCGGAAGCAGCTCTACGCGCTCTGATCGAGAAGTCTGCGTTGCAGATGAGAAGAAAGGGGACGCGCTGGGTACCTCCGGCCCTGGTAGCGGAGATCGAATTCTGAGGCTGGACCACAGACGGGAAGTTGCGGCACGCGTCGTACAAGGGGCTTCGGGAAGAGGCGGATGGGACGGTATTTCAGGTGGAGGACCCGTCGTGAGCCAGACTCTTTCGCCTGATCACGACCCAGTTGGACACTGTGGGGAGTAGAGGTGCCGTCAAGCGAAGGCGCCGATAAAGGTTGACCCGGAGCCATTCCGATGCGTGATCAGCAGCCGAATTTTAGCGCCATCCGCGCATTCAAGACTGATCTCGTGAGCGATCGGATCAGGGTGAAGCGCCAACAAATCCGTCAGAAACGTGCCATGTATGATGCCATCTGAATGTCCCCCCGTCAGTGAATAGGGCAGCGTGTAGCGCGCTCCGCTGGGAAATTCGATTGTCCCGTATGTAGTCATAACCTTGACTTTCAGGGCGCATCCTTTGCCCGACGCGCGCAGGCTGGAGGTGACTATCCGACCTCATGAACGGTGGCGGCCTAAGTGCCGACCATGTCCCCGATGCTGAACGCCGCATTCGGACTTCCGGAGACCGGAAGCTAGCTGAAAACTATCCGAATTTCCCTCCGGCGAGTAGATAAAACGGACTGATTGGAAGGGCAGACCAACTCAATGGCGCCATCCCACTCATGGAAAGGCGTGGCCTCATTCGGAACAAATGAGCCGGCCGGGCGCTTTAAGCTAAATGATGGGAATGAGTGAGACGAGACCATGACCGAGGTGTCAAAGAAGGGAAATCCTCTGACTCGCGGCGAGCGCCTGCAAGTAATGATCGACGATGACGAATTGACTGCAGTTGATGATTTTCGCTTTTCACACCGGATACCCAGTAGGTCCGAGGCCGTACGCGAACTCCTGAGGCGCGGGTTGACCGCAGCCGGCCACAAGACCTCGCAAGATGGTTCGGAGTCTTCGGGGACGCAAAGCGGCGGTCGGGATTGAGGGCTTGGCCTCGTATTGGAGATGGAGCTATGTTCTAAGCGAGAAGCCGGGGGGCCCTTCGTAGCTGGACGTCCGAAAGAAGCGATTGCTAGCGATGTCCTTCGTCAGCTCGACGAGATGTAGCCAAGTGAACGACGCACAGAAGCGCGGCCTTGCTAGGCTTATGCTTCGGTGGCCGCAGCGGCGAGCGGAGTTGAGGCAAAAATGGAGCCGCATTGCTGGCCTGCCGGCCTTATTCGAAGCGTACGAATTGACCTGCGAGGCCGCGGCCCATTGGTCGAAAATCTCCTCGCCGACAGGCCACGACCGCGCGGAGGAATATCGCGTTCTCGCCCTTGAGATCGAGCAGGAGATTGACGATGCGATTAGTCAGTCTTGCTAATGGGATGAAGCCAAACCCACGTTTCGAGGGCCGCAACGAGTTGGATTAGCTCGACCTCTGCGGGCGTATCTTCGAGACAACCAGTTAGCTGCTCGACGCGCTCAACGGCGCGCCAAACGTCCAAGTGTGTCACCAGGAGGACCAATATCGCTACACTCGTTGTCTCGAAGGGAGGAGCCATTTTGCTCACTCTCCAACTGCGCGCAAGACCAGCATGCCGCGCGTTCCGGAACCAAGCCTTGCCTTCCCGCCCTCGTCAGGGCTTGCCCAGTGACCAAACCCGACGCTCAGCGGATGAGTGGCAGCACTGTGGCTGCCGCGACTATTACGACGATCGCTGTCCGAATTAGAACCCCGTGACAGCGGGCCATTGTCTCGTCGGACGATCTCGACTGCGCTTCCATGAGCAACTCCTCCACGCGACAAGGGCAGGCTTGCGCGAATGCAGAGGAGCAACAAGCGGAAACGCGTCTACGGGGCGCGAACGGTTAGCCTCCGTGGCTTAAACCGCACACATGGCACCGCACGGTTTATGACGCCGCTGGCGCTCCACTTGACCCCGACCGTGAGCTGCTCAACGCGCTCGACTGCCCTGAAGACGTCCCGGGGATTGTGAAGCCGGCCGCTMTCGTCATCCCCTGTCATTCGGCGCGCTCGATCTCCCGCGCCTCATAGGCGGCGATCGCATGGAGCATTGCAGATCGTCTCGCGCGGCCAGAAAAAAGACCCGCCGGAGCCGAAGCCCGAGCCAATGCAGGCCGCGTTGCTGTGATGGATTCGCGGGACGGGACGCAACCGGTAACGTCAGTTCCCGACCCATCTGAGACATTGGAAAATCGATGTCGGGCGACCGGAGTTGGCCGATTTTGTTGAAGAAGTCGGTCGAAAACGGAAGTTCAAGTGATCAAGTTGGCATTCGACTTGGTGAGCGAAGGAGACGTCCTCGATCGTCCGATCATTGCCAGTCGAACCGGCAAGAAATATCGCAACCGGCCGAATTCAGAATGCCCAAAAGAAAACGGCCGGTCTAACCGGCCGTTTTCAGTCTCATTCGCGCTCGGTGTCAGCCCTTGGTAACGATCGGCGTAGCCACGGGCGGAGGCGCCTTGCCCTTGCCCTTGCCGAAGCCATAATCAGCACACCCACCGACGCCAACCAACGCCACAGAAACAGCCAAGACCAGCAGTTTGGCAGCGGGCCGCTCTTCTCGACCATAACCGCCATCTTGCTTTGCAATTCACGGTGGCCGCCTTCAATAATGGAGGGCGACCACCGCGTCACCAAAGTTTACAATATTTATAGCCAACATATCTGCGGATATAAAATCTTTAATGAAAGAGCGGTAATATTTATATTGATTATGAACTAGAGACCAATGACGTTGCGATATTGCGACTTAGGTCGCAGACCTGCTCCCCGGCTTCCCTCGCGGACTCTGGGGAAGCTCTCCGCCGCATAGCACCCGAACGCAAAAAGGCCCGCCCCCCTTTCGGAGCGGCGGGCCATTTTCAACAGGGTAGCGTCAAACCGAGAGGCAGGAGCCACTCGAAAGCCGACACCGGTCATCCGCTCGATTTCGGGGGAAGCGGCAGGCCCGGCCCGCCGTCGCGCCGGCGCCTGGCGCTCAGGCGGCGATGGCTTTTTTCCGCTTCTTTACCGTTGGCGCAGCCAATGCCGCGGCTCGATCATTGGCTTCCTTC
>NZ_JBFTKS010000045.1:0-28657 GCF_056396065.1 Allobosea sp. 05T433
AGGCCTACATCCTGACGAAGGAAGAGGGCGGCCGCCATACGCCGTTCTTCACCAACTACCGCCCGCAGTTCTACTTCCGCACGACGGACGTGACCGGCGTGGTGCACCTGCCTGAGGGCACCGAGATGGTGATGCCTGGCGACAACATCACCATGGAAGTGCACCTGATCGTGCCGATCGCGATGGAGGAGAAGCTGCGCTTCGCCATCCGCGAAGGCGGCAGGACMGTCGGCGCCGGCGTCGTCGCCAGCATCATCGCGTAACGCGTTTTCGTGAGGGCGAAGGCCCTTCCAAGGGCCTTTGCCTTTTCACGTCACGGAGAGAACAAGACCATGAACGGTCAGAACATCCGGATCCGCCTCAAGGCGTTCGACCACCGCATCCTCGACGCCTCCACGCGCGAGATCGTGTCGACCGCGAAGCGGACAGGCGCCCAGGTTCGCGGGCCCATCCCGCTGCCGACGCTTATCGAGAAGTTCACGGTCAACCGCTCGCCCCACATCGACAAGAAGTCGCGCGAGCAGTTCGAAATGCGGACCCACAAGCGGGTCCTGGACATCGTCGATCCGACCCCCCAGACGGTCGACGCCCTCATGAAGCTCGATCTCGCCGCCGGCGTCGACGTCGAAATCAAGCTCTGATCCATCGTCGGGTCCTCTGTTTCCGGATACCCCGGATGGACATGACCCCAAGAGAAGGTATGCACCGATGCGTTCCGGTGTGATTGCACAGAAAGTCGGGATGACCCGCATCTTCACGGATGCCGGTGAACACATCCCAGTCACCGTGCTGAAGCTCGACAGCTGTCAGGTTGTCGCGCATCGCACGATCGAGAAGAACGGCTATGTCGCCGTTCAGCTCGGGTCGGGCTTGGCCAAGGTCAAGAACGTCTCGAAGGCTGAGCGCGGTCATTTTGCCGTGGCCAAGGTCGAGCCCAAGCGCCAGGTCGTGGAGTTCCGCGTCAGCAACGATGCGTTGATCCCCGTCGGCGCCGAGCTGACTGCCGATCACTTCGTCGTCGGCCAGTTCGTCGATGTCAGCGGCACCACCACCGGTAAGGGTTTTGCCGGCGGTATGAAGCGCTGGAACTTCGGCGGTCTGCGGGCCACGCACGGTGTCTCGGTCTCGCATCGTTCGATCGGTTCGACCGGTGGTCGTCAGGACCCCGGCAAGACCTTCAAGAACAAGAAGATGCCGGGCCATCTCGGTGCCGAGCGCGTGACCACGCAGAACCTGCGCGTCGTCCAGACGGACGCCGAGCGCGGCCTGATCCTGGTCGAGGGCGCCGTTCCCGGCGTTGCCGGCGGCTGGATCCACGTCCGCGACGCCGTCAAGCGCGCCCTGCCGAAGGATGCGCCGCTTCCTGGCAAGTTCAAGGTTGCTGGCGAAACCACGCAGGCTCCTGCGGCTGAAGCAGTTGAGGAGAACGCGTGATGAAGCTCGATATCACCACTCTCGAGGGCGGCAATGCCGGCTCGGTCGAGCTTTCGGACTCGATCTTCGGTCTTGAGCCGCGCGCCGATCTTCTCGCCCGCATGGTGCGCTACCAGCTCGCCAAGCGTCGCGCCGGGACCCACAAGTCCAAGGGGCGTTCGGAAGTCGATCGCACCCGCAAGAAGATCTACAAGCAGAAGGGCACCGGTGGCGCTCGTCACGGTGCAGCTTCGGCTCCGCAGTTCCGCGGCGGCGGCAAGGCCTTCGGTCCGATCGTGCGTGATCATGCGCATGATCTGCCGAAGAAGGTCCGTGCCCTGGCTCTGCGCCATGCGCTCTCGGCCAAGGCCAAGGACGCCGGCCTGATCATCATCGACGACGTCACGCTCGCCGAGCCGAAGACCAAGGTCTTGCTCGGTCACTTCGGCAAGCTGGATCTGTCCAGCGCGCTGGTGATCGGCGGCGCCGAGATCGATGTGAACTTCGGCCTGGCCGCGCGTTCGATCCCGAACGTCGACGTCCTGCCGGTTCAGGGCATCAACGTCTACGACATCCTGCGTCGCGATAAGCTTGTGCTGACGCGCTCGGCTGTCGATGCGCTGGAGGCGCGCTTCAAATGAGCCAGTCTGCAAAGAACCTGGATCCGCGCCACTACGATGTCATTCGTGGCCCGGTGATCACCGAAAAGGCGACCATGCTCTCCGAGCATAACAAAGTCGTCTTCAAGGTCGCGAAGACCGCGACCAAGCCGCAGATCAAGGCGGCTATCGAGAAGTTGTTCGATGTCAAGGTGAAGAGCGTCAACACGCTCGTCACCGAAGGCAAGGTCAAGGTCTTCCGGGGCCGGCTCGGACAGCGTTCGGACGTCAAGAAGGCCGTAGTGACCCTCGAAGAAGGTCACTCGATCGACGTGACCACGGGCCTCTGAGGAAGGATCGTCATCATGGCTTTGAAAAGTTTCAAGCCGATCACGCCGAGCCTTCGCCAGCTCGTGATCGTCGACCGCAGCGAGCTCTACAAGGGCAAGCCGGTAAAGGCTCTCACCGAGGGTAAGTCCTCGAAGGGTGGGCGCAACAATCTCGGCCGCATCACGGTTCGTTTCCGTGGCGGTGGACATAAGCAGAGCTACCGGATCGTCGACTTCAAGCGTCGCGGCAAGCCGGGCGTGGCGGCGACCGTGGAGCGGATCGAGTATGATCCGAACCGCACCGCCTTCATCGCGCTGCTCAAGTACGCTGATGGCGAGCAGGCCTACATCCTGGCGCCGCAGCGCCTGGCGGTCGGCGACAGCGTGATCTCCGGCGACCAGGTCGACATCAAGCCCGGCAATGCTTCGCCGATGGGCGCGATGCCGATCGGCACCATCGTCCACAATGTCGAGCTCAAGATCGGCAAGGGTGGGGCGCTGGCGCGGTCTGCAGGCAACTACGCCCAGATCGTCGGTCGCGACCAGGGCTATGTCATCGTCCGCCTGAACTCGGGCGAACAGCGCCTGATCAGCGGCCTGTGCTATGCTACGGTGGGCGCGGTTTCGAACCCCGACCACATGAACACCAACATGGGCAAGGCCGGTCGCTCGCGCTGGCTCGGCCGTCGTCCGCATAACCGCGGCGTCTCGATGAACCCGGTCGACCACCCGCATGGTGGTGGTGAGGGTCGTACCTCGGGCGGTCGTCACCCGGTCACGCCGTGGGGACTGCCGACCAAGGGCAAGAAGACCCGCTCGAATAAGCGGACCGATACGTTCATCGTGTCGAGCCGTCACGCCCGCAAGAAGAAGAACTGAGGTCCGTCATGGCGCGTTCGATTTGGAAAGGTCCGTTTGTCGACGGATACCTTCTGAAAAAGGCCGAGGTCGCCCGTTCGGCGAGCCGGGCCGAGGTGATCAAGATCTGGAGCCGCCGCTCCACGATCCTTCCGCAGTTCGTCGGTCTGACGTTCGGCGTCTACAACGGTCACAAGCATGTGCCGGTGAACGTGTCCGAGGAAATGGTGGGCCACAAGTTCGGCGAGTTCTCGCCGACGCGCACCTTCCACGGCCACGCTGCCGACAAGAAGGCGAAGAGGAAGTAAGCCATGGGTAAGCCATCCGCCCCCCGTGCGCTGCCGGAGAACGAAGCCGTTGCGGTTGCCCGCAACCTTCGCGTCAGCCCGCAGAAGCTGAACCTCGTCGCTCAGCTCATCCGTGGCAAGAAGGTCTCGACCGCGCTCGCCGATCTCGAGTTCTCGCGTAAGCGGATCTCGCTCGACGTTCGCAAGTGTCTGCAGAGCGCCATCGCCAACGCCGAGAACAATCATGATCTCGACGTCGACGATCTCGTCGTTGCGCAGGCTTTCGTCGGCAAGGCCCTGGTCATGAAGCGCTTCCATGCCCGCGCCCGCGGCCGTGGAGCCCGGATCATGAAGCCCTTCGCGAACATCACGATCGTGGTGCGCGAAGTCCAGGCGGCCAAGGCCTGAGGAGAGAACGATGGGTCAGAAAATCAATCCGATCGGCCTTCGCCTCGGCATCAACCGCACCTGGGACTCGCGCTGGTTCGCGCAGAAGGGTGAGTACGGTCAGCTGCTGCACGAAGACATGAAGATCCGCGCCGCGCTGATGAAGCTGCTGAAGCAGGCGGCGGTCTCCAAGATCATCATCGAGCGCCCGCACAAGAAGTGCCGCGTCACCATCCACTCGGCTCGTCCGGGCGTGGTGATCGGCAAGAAGGGCGCCGATATCGAGAAGCTGCGCAAGGAAGTCTCGAAGCTGACCAAGGCCGATGTGACGATCAACATCGTCGAGGTCCGCAAGCCCGAGATCGACGCCACCCTGGTGGCCGACTCCATCGCTCAGCAGCTCGAGCGTCGCGTCGCGTTCCGTCGCGCCATGAAGCGGGCCGTTCAGTCGGCCATGCGTCTGGGCGCCGAGGGCATCCGCATCAACTGCTCGGGCCGTCTCGGCGGCGCGGAAATCGCGCGCCTGGAATGGTACCGCGAAGGCCGCGTGCCGCTGCACACGCTGCGCGCCGATGTGGATTACGGTGTCGGCACCGCCTTCACCACCTACGGCACGTGCGGCATCAAGGTCTGGATCTTCAAGGGCGAGATCCTCGAACACGACCCGATGGCCCAGGACAAGCGTCTCTCTGACGAAGGTGGTCGCTCCGGCGGTCGCGATCGTCGCGAGCAGGCTGCGTAAGGCTGATCGAGAAGAGCCATGTTGCAACCAAAGCGAACCAAGTTCCGCAAGCAGTTCAAGGGACGCATCTCAGGCGTTGCCAAGGGCGGCACGGACCTCAATTTCGGCCAGTTCGGTCTGAAGGCCCTGATGCCTGAGCGCGTCACGGCCCGTCAGATCGAAGCTGCCCGTCGTGCGATCACTCGCGCCATGAAGCGTGCTGGCCGCGTCTGGATCCGGATCTTCCCGGACGTGCCAGTTTCGAAGAAGCCGACCGAAGTCCGCATGGGCAAGGGCAAGGGCGCGCCTGAATTCTGGGCAGCCAAGGTCAAGCCTGGGCGAATCATGTTCGAGATCGACGGGGTGGAAGAGGAGACGGCGCGCGAGGCGCTTCGTCTCGGCGCCGCCAAGCTGCCGATCAAGACCCGCTTCATCCAGCGCATCGCCGAGTAAGGAGGGCGACATGAAAGCTACGCAACGCCTGTCCGATCTCAAGGTGATGAGTGTCGACCAGCTCCAGGACGAACTCCTGAAGCTGAAGAAGGAGCAGTTTAACCTGCGTTTCCAACGCGCTACCGGCCAGCTCGAGAATACCGCTCGGGTGACTGAGGTGCGCAAGGATATCGCTCGCATCAAGACGCTGCAGCGGTCGAAGACCGTTGCGGCGAGCGCCTGAGGAGTAGGACAATGCCGAAGCGCGTGCTGCAGGGCGTCGTCGTTAGCGACAAGCAGAACAAAACTGTTGTGGTGAAGGTCGAGCGGCGTTATACGCACCCGCTCCTCAAGAAGACTGTTCGCCGGACCAAGAACTATCACGCCCACGATGAGGCGCAGACGTTCAAGGTTGGGGATTCGGTCTGGATTGAGGAATCCAAGCCCATTTCCAAGCTGAAAAGCTGGGTTGTGCTCGACAACGCTCCTAAGGCGTAAGTCACTTTATTGAGGCCAGGGGGCGATCGACCCCCGTCAGTCGTAGTCCGGGTCGGCGCTGACGCCGCGCCCGGAAACCGCGCTGATACAGTTTGGAAGGATCAAGGCCATGATCCAGGTGCAGACGAATCTCGAGGTCGCGGATAACTCCGGCGCCCGTCGTGTGATGTGCATCAAGGTTCTCGGCGGGTCGAAGCGGAAATACGCCGGTGTCGGTGATATTATCGTCGTTTCGATCAAGGAAGCCATTCCCCGCGGCCGCGTGAAGAAGGGCGACGTCATGAAGGCGGTCGTCGTTCGGACCGCTAAGGACGTGAAGCGCGCCGATGGGTCGGTGATTCGTTTCGACCGCAATGCGGCCGTGCTGATCAACAACCAGAAGGAGCCGGTGGGCACCCGTATCTTCGGACCGGTTCCGCGCGAACTTCGCGCCAAGAACCACATGAAGATCATCTCGCTTGCGCCAGAGGTGCTGTAATGGCTGCGAAGATCAAGAAGGGCGACAAGGTCGTCGTGTTGGCCGGCCGTGACAAGGGCAAGGCCGGCGAAGTGCTCCAGGTGCTGCCGAAGGATGCCCGCGCCGTGGTGCGTGGCGTCAACCTCGTGAAGAAGCACACCAAGGCCTCGGCACAGTCCGAGGGTGGCATCATCAGCAAGGAGGCCACGATCGATCTGTCGAACCTGGCCGTCGCCGATCCCAAGGACGGCAAGCCGACCCGCGTCGGTTTCAAGGTGCTCGATGACGGCCGCAAGGTGCGTTTCGCCAAGCGTTCGGGAGATCTGATCGATGGCTGAGAATCAGCAGGCGGCTCTCACGCCGCGCATGAAGAAGCATTACGAGGACGTCGTTCGTCCGGCGATGATCGCCGAGTTCGGCTACAAGAACGTGATGGAAGTCCCGACGATCGAGAAGGTCGTCATCAACATGGGCGTGGGCGAAGCGACTGCCGACCGTAAAAAGGTCGACAGTGCAGCTGGCGACCTCGCCATGATCGCCGGTCAGAGGCCGGTCATCACCAAGTCCCGCCTCGCCATCGCCGGCTTCAAGCTGCGCGAGAACATGGCGGTTGGCTGCAAGGTCACGCTGCGCAAGACCAAGATGTTCGAGTTCGTCGACCGGCTCGTCACCATCGCCTTGCCGCGCGTGCGCGACTTCCGTGGTCTCAACCCGAAGTCGTTCGACGGGCGCGGCAATTTCGCGCTCGGCATCAAGGAGCACATCGTGTTCCCTGAGATCAACTACGACAAGGTTGACCAGGTCTGGGGCATGGACGTGATCGTCTGCACGACTGCGAAGTCGGACGACGAAGCGCGCGCTCTGCTCAAGCACTTCAACTTCCCGTTCCGGCAGTGAGCCTTACCGCTCATACGCGGAAACCAGGAGAGATCGATGGCTAAGAAAAGCTCCGTCGAGAAGAACGAACACCGCAGGCAGCTCGTGAAGAAGTACGCGGGCAAGCGGGCGCGTCTTCTCGCGATCGCGAATGACGAGAGCCAGTCCATGGACGAGCGCTTCCTTGCTCGCCTCAAGCTGGCTGAACTGCCGCGCAACTCGGCTGCAAACCGGGTGCGCAACCGCTGCGAAGTGACCGGCCGTCCGCGCGCCGTGTATCGCAAGCTGAAGATGTCGCGCGTTGCTCTGCGCGAGCTCGGCAACAAGGGGCTGGTTCCCGGCCTCGTCAAGTCGAGCTGGTGAGGAGGACGCATCATGGCGATCATTGATCCGCTTGGCGATATGCTGACCCGCATCCGCAATGCGCAGATGCGGCGCAAGTCGCGCGTGACCACCCCGGGCTCGAAGCTGCGTGCCCGCGTGCTCGACGTGCTTCAGGCCGAGGGTTACATCCGCGGCTATTCCACGACCGAGTTCGGCAATGGCCGGACCGAGTTCGACATCGAGCTGAAGTACCATGAGGGACAGCCGGTCATCCGTGCCATCTCTCGGGTCTCGAAGCCCGGCCGCCGCGTCTACTCTTCGGTGGACACGATGCCGCGCGTGGCCGACGGCCTCGGCGTGACCATCGTCTCCACGCCGAAGGGCGTGATGCCCGATCATCTTGCCCGCGAGCAGAACGTGGGCGGCGAAGTGCTTTGCAAGGTCTTCTGACCTTCTGCGCCGCTCATCAGGAGAAATCCAATGTCTCGTATCGGTAAAAAGCCTGTTCCGGTTCCCGCTGGCGTAACCGCCAACGTGTCCGGCCAGCTCGTGAGCATCAAGGGCTCGAAGGGGGAACTCTCCTTCTCCGTGCCCGATGATGTCTCGGTTGCGCTCGAGAACGGCGCCATCGCCGTTCAGCCGCGCTCGCAGAGCAAGCGTGCGCGCTCGCTCTGGGGCACGTCCCGGGCTCGCGTCGCCAATCTGGTGACGGGCGTCACCAACGGCTTCGAGAAGAAGCTTGAGATCAACGGCGTCGGCTACAAGGCCGCCGTCACCGGCAAGGTGCTCAAGCTGTCGCTCGGCTACAGCCACGACATCGACTATGCGATCCCGGCCGGGGTCGCGATCGTCACGCCGAAGCCGACTGAAATCGTCATCACCGGCATCGACAAGCAGGTGGTCGGCCAGACCGCCGCTGAGATCCGCGACTATCGCGGTCCCGAGCCCTACAAGGGCAAGGGCGTCAAGTACGCCGGCGAATTCATCTTCCGCAAGGAAGGGAAGAAGAAGTAAGGACGCGAGCCATGAGCAAGCAGACAGAAAACACTGCGCGCCGCCGGGCCCGTGTCCGTCGCGCCATCAAGGCGGTCGCCAATGGCCGCGCTCGCCTGTCGGTGCATCGCACCGGCAAGCAGATCTATGCCCAGGTCATCGACGACGCGAAGGGCATCACCCTCGCGTCGGCCTCGAGCCTGGACAAGGACATCCGCGGCGACATCAAGTCGGGCGCGAATGTCGAGGCTGCGGCCACGATCGGCAAGTTGGTTGCCGAGCGTGCGGTCAAGGCCGGCGTGAAGGACGTGGTCTTCGATCGCGGCTCCTACATGTATCATGGTCGCGTCAAGGCGCTTGCCGATGCGGCCCGCGAGGCCGGACTGAACTTCTGACATCCCATCCGGGATGCTCGAGCGAGCGGCGCTGCATCAGGCAGCGTCCGCGCAAGTAAGAGGATGACATGGCGAGAGAACCTCGTGACCGTCAGGATCGCGAAGAGCGCGATTCGGAATTCGTGGATCGTCTGGTCCACATCAATCGCGTCGCCAAGGTGGTGAAGGGCGGCCGTCGTTTCGGCTTTGCTGCCCTCGTCGTCGTCGGTGACCAGAAGGGCCGCGTCGGCTTCGGCCATGGCAAGGCTCGCGAAGTGCCGGAAGCCATCCGCAAGGCGACTGAAGCCGCCAAGCGCGGGCTGGTCCGCATTCCGCTGCGCGAAGGCCGCACGCTCCATCACGACGTCCAGGGCCGCCACGGCGCCGGTCGCGTCGTGCTGCGTGCAGCTCCGGCCGGTACCGGCATCATCGCCGGTGGTCCGATGCGCGCCGTCTTCGAGGCGGTTGGCATGCAGGATGTCGTGTCGAAGTCGCTCGGTTCGTCGAACCCCTACAACCTCGTGCGCGCCACCTTCTCGGCGCTCAAGAACGAGGACAGCCCGCGTGGCGTCGCCGCGCGCCGCAGCCTGAAGGTTTCGGCCCTGCAGTCGCGTCGTCGCGATGCCGGCACCGACGCCGCGGCCGAAGCGTGAGGGCTGCACCATGGCAAAAGCTGAAAAGACCGTGGTCGTCGAGCAGATCGGTAGCCCGATCCGCCGTGAGGCCTCGCAGCGCCAGACCCTGATCGGTCTCGGCCTGAACAAGATCCGCCGCCAATCGACCCTGCAGGACACCGCTTCCGTCCGTGGCATGATCGAGAAGGTCAAGCACCTCGTCCGCGTCGTCGACGCGAAGTGAGGGGGATTGTCCGATGAAACTCACAGACATTCGTGACAACGAAGGCGCCCACAAGTCCCGCATCCGTGTCGGCCGTGGTATCGGCTCCGGCAAGGGCAAGACTGGTGGACGCGGCGTCAAGGGTCAGAAGGCCCGTGCCGGCGTGGCGGTCAAGGGCTTCGAAGGCGGTCAGATGCCGCTTTATCGTCGCCTGCCGAAGCGCGGCTTCCACAACCTCTTCGCCAAGGAACTGAACGAGGTCAATCTCGGTCGGATCCAGCAGGCGGTCGAGGCCGGCAAGCTCGACGGCAAGGGCGTCGTCACCATCGAGGCGCTGGTTGCGGCCGGCGTGATCTCGAAGGCGGCCCCCGACGGCGTCAAGATCCTCGGCGTCGGTGAACTGAAGACGAAGCTTGCCTTCGAAGTGGCAGGCGCGTCGAAGTCGGCGGTCGAGGCCATCGAAAAGGCTGGCGGCTCGGTCAAGATCCTGGCGGCTGCTGCTTCACAGGCGTGACAGCGACGCTTACATGAGCGATTGCGAACGGCGGCCAGGCCAGAAGCCTAGGCCGCCGTTCGACTGTTTGACGTTTATTCCGATCAAGGACCGGACGCATGGCATCGGCGGCTGAACAGCTTGCGGCAAACCTGAATTTCGGCGCGCTCGCGAAGGCGGACGAGCTCAAGAAGCGGATCTGGTTCACGCTGGGGGCGCTCATCGTCTACCGGCTCGGTACCTATATCCCGCTGCCCGGCATGAACCCCGACGCCGTTGCCGACCTGTTCAAACAGTCGCAGACCGGCGTGCTCGGCCTGTTCAACATGTTTTCGGGCGGTGCCGTCGGGCGACTGGCGATCTTTGCGCTCGCGATCATGCCCTATATCTCGGCCTCGATCATCATCCAGCTCCTGTCGAGCGTGGTGCCGACCTTCGAGGCGCTGAAGAAGGAAGGCGAGCAGGGCCGCAAGGTCCTGAACCAGTACACCCGCTACCTGACCCTCGTGCTGGCGGTGTTCCAGGCCTACGGCATCGGTGTCGGCCTGCAGGGGTCCGGCAATCTGGTGCTCGAGCCCGGCCCGTTCTTCCTGCTCTCGACGACGATCACGCTGGTCGGCGGTACGATGTTCCTGCTCTGGCTCGGTGAACAGATCACCAGCCGCGGCATCGGCAACGGAACCTCGATGATCATCTTCTCGGGCATCATCGCGGAGTTCCCGTCGCAGCTCGCCCAGACCCTCGAGCTTGGCCGTCAGGGCGCGATTTCGACCGGCCTGCTGCTGCTGATCCTGGTCATGGCCATCTGCGTCATCGCCTTCTGCGTGTTCATGGAGCGGGCCCAGCGCCGCCTGCTGATCAACTATCCCAAGCGCCAGGTCGGCAACCGCATGTATGAGGGCCAGACCTCGTTCCTGCCGCTGAAGCTCAACACGTCGGGCGTCATCCCGCCGATCTTCGCCTCCTCGCTGCTGCTGCTGCCGACGACGATCGCCAGCTTCTCGCAGGCCTCGGGCGGCACCGGCATGCTGTCAACGGTGGCGACCTATCTGGCGCATGGCCGGCCGCTGTTCATGATCCTCTACGCCGCGCTGATCATCTTTTTCTGCTTCTTCTACACCGCCATCGTGTTCAATCCGGTCGAGACGGCGGACAATCTGAAGAAGCATGGCGGCTTCATGCCGGGCATCCGCCCGGGCGAGCGCACCGCCGAGCATATCGACCGCGTGCTGACCCGGATCACCGTTCTCGGCGCAGGCTATCTGACTATTGTCTGCCTTATCCCCGAGTTCATGATCACGTATGCCCAGATTCCGATCATCCTCCTGGGCGGCACCTCGCTGCTCATCGTGGTGACGACAACCATGGATACCGTGGCGCAGGTTCACGGGCATCTGCTGGCCCACCAGTATGAGGGGCTGGTCAAGAAGGCGAAGTTGCGAGGGGCGAGGCGCTGATGCGATTGATCTTCCTGGGGCCGCCGGGGGCGGGCAAGGGTACTCAGGCAACCCGTATCGTCGAGAAGCATGGCATTCCGCAGCTCTCGACCGGCGACATGCTCCGGGCCGCGGTTGCGGCCGGGACGCCGGTGGGGCTCAAGGCCAAGGCGGTGATGGATGCCGGCGGACTGGTCTCGGACGATATCGTCATCGGGATCGTTGCCGATCGCATCGAGGAGCCGGACGCGAAGCGGGGCTTCATCCTCGACGGCTTTCCGCGCACGTTGGCCCAGGCCGAGGCGCTCGACGCCATGCTGGCGCAGAA
Organism: Allobosea sp. 05T433; assembly: GCF_056396065.1. Classification (NCBI taxonomy): domain Bacteria; kingdom Pseudomonadati; phylum Pseudomonadota; class Alphaproteobacteria; order Hyphomicrobiales; family Alloboseaceae; genus Allobosea; species Allobosea sp. 05T433. The sequence continues at coordinate 11,643 of NZ_JBFTKS010000045.1, forward strand.
GGGGCTGAAGCTCGACGCGGTCCTTGAGCTCACGGTCGATCAGGACAAGCTCGTCGACCGGATCATCCGTCGTGCCGAAGAGGCGAAGGCGGCCGGGCAACCGGTGCGCAAGGATGACGATCCGGTGGTCTTCAAGACCCGGCTCGAAGCGTATAACCGCGATACCGCGGTGGTTTCGCCCTATTATGCGAAGCGTGGCCAGCTCACTGCGATCGACGGCATGAAGCCGATCGACGAGGTGACGGGCGCGATCTGCAAGGCACTCGGCGCTTAGCAATGCGCGGGCACGGGTTCGGCATCGGGCTCGTGCTTCTGACCTTGCTGTCGTCAGCGATATCAGCCCCGGCGGAGACGGTTCTCGTCGCGCCGGGGATTTCTGTTTGGAAGAGGGCGTATGCCGCCCCGATCAACGAAGCCCGGAACGCGCTTGCGGCAGGTGCAAAATCGATTTCAGTCGGGCGGGGCGCAGTCCGCTCGAGCTGGGCTGAGCCGTAACGCCGCCTGCCGGCCGAGTAAGAGCAGCTTCGAGGAAGCTGGCATGATTCTTGAGGTCGGCGGGTTGACTCAAGAGCTTCGACCGACTAACGACCCTCATCCGGTTGCATGTGGCGATGCCGTTACCTTCGCGAGGAGGGGCGACGTCGCGTTCTCGCATGGAGCCGATTCAACGCTCGCAGGGGCCGGCCTCCACCGGACGCGGGTAGGTTTTCACTGCCGGGCAGCCATCGGGCGCCTCGGCCGACAATGGAGAAGAGACCATGGCTCGTATCGCGGGCGTTAACATTCCGACCGGCAAGCGCGTCGTCATCGGCTTGCAGTATATCCACGGCATCGGTGCCCAGAAGGCCAAGGAAATCTGCCAGAAGGTCGGCATCGCCGACGAGCGTCGCGTCAACCAGCTGACCGACGCCGAGGTGCTTCAGATCCGTGAGACGATCGACCGCGACTATCTGGTCGAGGGCGACCTGCGTCGTGAAGTCTCGATGAACATCAAGCGCCTGATGGATCTCGGCTGCTATCGCGGTCTGCGTCATCGTCGCTCGCTGCCGGTCCGTGGCCAGCGCACGCATACCAATGCGCGCACCCGCAAGGGCAAGGCCAAGCCGATCGCCGGCAAGAAGAAGTGAGTTTCGGCGGGCCGGTCATCCGGCCCGCTGTCTATGCGTCGCCTGACCCGCTCAAGGGCAGGCGACATCCCCAGCGCCTGGCATGACGGGCGCGCTCGAAGGATGAAAGAAAGAGACTATGGCCAAGGAAGCCCAGCGCGTTCGTCGTCGTGAACGCAAGAACATCGTTTCTGGCGTCGCGCATGTGAACGCCTCGTTCAACAACACCATGATCACCATCACCGACGCCCAGGGCAACACGATCTCGTGGTCGTCCGCCGGCACCATGGGCTTCAAGGGTTCGCGCAAGTCGACCCCCTATGCCGCCCAGGTCGCGGCCGAGGATGCGGCCCGCAAGGCTGCCGAGCACGGCATGCGCACCCTCGAAGTCGAGGTCACGGGCCCAGGTTCGGGTCGTGAATCGGCTCTGCGCGCCCTCCAGGCCGCCGGCTTCACCGTGACCTCGATCCGCGACGTGACGCCGATCCCGCACAATGGCTGCCGGCCGCGCAAGCGCCGTCGCGTCTGACGCCCGGATTGGATTGCGGCGCTCGCACTGGCGAGCGCCGGTACGGGGCGGCCCGTCGCCGCCGAGAGATGAAGCACCAGGAGTGCGGTCGTGATCAGCAAGAACTGGCAGGATTTGTCCAAGCCGAACAAGCTCGAAATCAAGGTCGGAGACGACCCCAAGCGCCATGCTACCGTGATCGCTCGTCCGCTCGAGCGCGGCTTCGGCATGACGCTCGGCAACGCGCTGCGGCGCGTGCTGCTCTCCTCGCTTCAGGGCGCTGCGGTCACCGCCGTCCAGATCGACGGCGTGCTGCATGAGTTCTCGTCGATTCMCGGCGTTCGCGAGGACGTCACCGACATCGTCCTCAACATCAAGGCGATCGCCGTCAAGATGCAGGGCGAGGGCCCCAAGCGCATGACCCTGCGCAAGTCCGGCCCGGGCACCGTCACCGCCGGTGACATCAACACCGTCGGCGACGTGTCGATCCTGAACCCCGAGCTCGTGCTCTGCACGCTGGACGAGGGTGCCGAGATCCGCATGGAGTTCACGGTCAATACCGGCAAGGGCTATGTCCCGTCCGAGCAGAACCGTCCCGAGGATGCACCGATCGGCCTGATCCCGGTCGACAGCCTCTACTCGCCGGTCAAGAAGGTCTCCTATCGCGTCGAGAACACCCGTGAGGGCCAGAATCTCGACCGCGACATGCTGACCCTTCAGATCGAGACCAACGGCTCGGTCACTCCCGAGGACGCGCTGGCGCTCGCCGCCCGCATCCTGCAGGACCAGCTTGCCGTCTTCATCACCTTCGAGGAGCCGCGCAAGGAAGAGGCCGTCTCGACCGCGCCGCAGCTGCCCTTCAACCCGGCGCTGCTCAAGAAGGTCGACGAGCTCGAGCTTTCGGTGCGTTCGGCGAACTGCCTGAAGAACGACAACATCGTCTATATCGGCGACCTGATCCAGAAGTCGGAGGGCGAGATGCTTCGTACCCCGAACTTCGGCCGCAAGTCGCTGAACGAGATCAAGGAAGTGCTCGCGACCATGGGCCTCCATCTCGGCATGGACGTGACCGGCTGGCCGCCGGAGAACATCGAAGAGCTGGCGAAGCGCTTCGAAGAGCATTACTGATCCCGCCGGCGCGGAGCTTGCCTCCGCGCCTGTTTCCCGCACGGTGCGTGAGCGCCGGAGCATAATGAACGGCCGTACCGTGGCACGGCGGCCGTAATCACAGGAGAGCCAAATGCGTCACGGTTTCCGCGGTCGTCGTTTCAACCGCTCGGTTGAGCATCGCAAGGCGATGTTCGCCAACATGTCCCAGGCCCTGATCAAGCATGAGCAGATCACCACCACGCTGCCGAAGGCCAAGGACCTGCGTCCGGTCGTCGAGAAGCTGGTGACCCTCGCCAAGCGCGGCGACCTGCACGCCCGCCGTCAGGCGATCGCCCAGATCAAGGATGTCGCACTCGTCGGCAAGCTCTTCGCGGTCCTCGGCCCGCGCTACAAGGAGCGCAATGGCGGCTATCTGCGCATCATGAAGGCCGGCTTCCGCTTCGGCGACAACGCCCCGCTCGCCGTGATCGAGTTCGTCGATCGCGATGTCGATGCCAAGGGCAAGGATTCCGGCCCGGTCTTCACGGCTGACGACGAAGCCGCCTGAGCAAGGCTGCTTCCCCGGAGATTTGAAAGGCGGCCGCAAGGTCGCCTTTTCTTTTGCGAAGGGGCCGGGGAGGCGCGCGACCCGGGTGTCGGCCTCTGCGATGACGTATGGACACAGTCCGACGGGGTTCTCGACCGCCATTGGTGGTGGAAATGAAGGCTCGCGCGGGGCGCGGATGACATCGACCGGCCCGGAGCGGACGGCCATCAAGCGCGGGAGGCCCAGAGCTGCGGTCGCGGTGACAGGCGGGGCATCGCGTTTCGCGTCAGTAGGCGCTGGATCGGCAACTGATGCCGAAGATTATTGCTCGAAACGCCGCTTGTGCGCCACAAAGCGCAATGGTCAAGCTTTCCAGCGAAAACCGCCCGCAAGAGGCGGCCCCGGAGGGAGAGACTGATGATTTCAAGACTATTGACCACGCGGCGGCTGGCGCTGACGACGATGTTGGCGCTGGCGGCTCCCGCCCTGGCGCAGGACGGCTATCCCAACAAGCCGATCACCATGATCGTGCCATTCGCAGCCGGGGGCTCCTCCGACGTGATCGCACGGCTGGTCGGCGACGAGATGGGGCGGGTGCTCGGCCAGCGCATCGTCATGGAGAACATGGCAGGGGCGGGGGGCGCGACGGCCCTGACGCGCGCCGCCAAGGCCGATCCCGATGGCTACACTATCGTCATCGGCAATAGCGGAACCAATGCTGCGTCCTATTCGATCTATCCGGATCTGAAATACACCCAGGCCGATTTCGCGCCGATCGGCCTCGTCGCCAAGACATCGCCGATGATCGCGCTCAAGCTCGATTTTCCGGCCAAGAACCTGATGGAGTTCGTCGACTATGCCAAGAAGAACCCCGGCAAGGTCAGTCTCGGGCATGCTGGTGTCGGCTCGTCGAATTATCTGATCTGCCGGAACTTCATCAAGGCGGCTGGTGTCGAGGTTGCGCTCGTCAGTTATCGGGGCGCAGGACCGGCTTTGAACGACCTGATGGGCGGGCAGATCGACGGCGTCTGCGATGCTGCAACCTCGCTCTCGGGCGCGGTGCAGGGAGCCAAGGTCAAGGCGCTCGTGGTCGCGACACCGAGCCGGCTCGACAGCCTTCCGGATGTGCCAACCTCCAGGGAGGCCGGGCTGCCGGCTTTCGAGGCCCAGGGCTGGAATGCGCTCTTCGGCCCAAAAAGCCTGCCTGAACCGATCGTCACCAAGCTGAATCAGGCTTTGCGGACCGCGCTTGCGAGTCCGAACCTGCAAGCTCGATTCAAGGAGCTTTCGTCCGTGCTGCCAGCCGAGAACGAACTCACGCCTGCCCATGTCGGCGCGATGGTTCCGGGCGAGATCGAAAAGTACAAGATCCTGCTTCAGGACAAGTGAGGCTTGGCCCTATGCTCGCTGGCGGGCAAGCTCGCCAGCGAGATCCAGCAGCACGTCGGCAGGCTGGACCTGGAGATCGGCCTCTGGCGTGACACCGTAGAGACCGAAGATGAAGTGCGTGGTCTCGTCATGTTCGGCGAGGCCCATCGACCAGTTCTGGAAGCTCCGGGCCGCAATCTGCTCTTCGGCCAGCAGGCGGATCCCGGTATGGCGTGGATCGACCACGATCCGGCCATATGTCTCCGCGACATTATGCGCCTCGCCTTCGAGCACCTGCGCGAAGGCCCCGGGCGTCACCAGGAGAAATCCCGTCACCTCGTTCTGTACGTTCAGCCACTGGGCGCTGGCGATCATCCTGCCAACCTCCTCCCTGCGATTGGCCTCGACGAGGCGACTCCGGCTGGCATAAACAAGACGTATCAGACTCAAGGGACCAGCTCCTTCGCGGATCTTTGCTCGACTGACCCGGTCGATGATCCGGATGGCGCCAGTGGCGTCGCGGGCGAAGAGATTTCCCGGGAATGGTTCGTATTGGAAGAGTTGGAACGCCGCCAGCGGTGTTTTGTTTCAGCGTGGAGACAGGAATGAAGCGCGGGATCATGCCGGTCCGTTTCGGAAGAACTGCCTTGCCGGCCGCCTTGATGCTCTTTGCGAGCCTTGCGCCGCTGCCATTGCTTGCGCAGGCGCGGCAGGTTCCGGAAACCCGTCAGCAGGTTCAGCTTTCCTTTGCGCCGATCGTGCAGAAGACGGCCGGGTCGGTCGTGAATGTCTATGGCGCCCGTGTCGAGCGTCGGGCTCAGAACCCTTTCATGGACGATCCGTTCTTTCGCCGCTTCTTTGGCGATGACGGGTTCGGTGTCCCGCGCGAACGCGTGCAACGATCGCTTGGGTCAGGCGTGATCGTCGATGCGAGCGGGCTCGTGGTGACCAATAACCACGTCATCGAGGGCATGAGCGAGGTCAAGGTCGCCTTTGCGGACAAGCGCGAGGTGGAAGCCACGATTGTCCTGCGCGATCCACGCACCGATCTTGCCGTGCTGAAGCTGAACGGCGCCAAGGATCTGAGCGCGATCGACCTTGCCGATTCCGACCAGCTCCAGGTCGGCGATATTGTGCTGGCGATCGGCAATCCCTTCGGCGTCGGGCAGACCGTGACGCAGGGCATCGTTTCGGCGCTGGCTCGTACGCAGGTCGGTGTCGCCGATGCGCAGTCGTTCATCCAGACCGATGCGGCGATCAATCCCGGCAACTCCGGCGGCGCGCTGGTCGACATGGAAGGCCGACTGATCGGCATCAACACCGCGATCTTCTCGCGCTCTGGCGGCAGCCACGGCATCGGTTTTGCGATTCCCTCGTCGATGGTTCGCGTCGTCGTCGAAAGCGCGAAGTCGGGTGCTGCTTCGGTGCGCCGGCCGTGGTTCGGCGCCAGGCTGCAGGCACTGACGGCCGATGTCGCCGACGGGCTTGGGCTCGACCGCCCGGCCGGCTCGGTCGTTGCCAGCGTGGTCGAGAAGGGGCCGGCCGCCGAGGGCGGGCTCAAGCGTTCGGACGTCATCCTCGCGCTTGACGGAGTAGCCGTCGATGATCCCGAGGCCTTCGGCTATCGTTTCGCGACCCGCCCGATCGGGGGTACGACCTCTCTGACCGTCCTGCGCGGCGGCAAGCGCCTGGTGGTTCCGGTGAAGCTCGTTCCGGCGCCCGAGACGCGGCCGCGCGAAACCGTGACGCTTTCGGGCCGCACGCCGCTTTCGGGGCTGACGGTGCTCAACCTGTCGCCGGCGGTTGCCGAGGAGCTTTCGATCGATGCCGGAACCGAAGGCGTCGTGGTCAGTGCCATCGAGGAAGGCAGCCTTGCGGCTCGCGTCGGTTTCCAGAAGGGCGACATCATCCTGGCCCTGAACGGAGAGCGCATGGAGCGCTCGCGCGATGTCGAGGCGGCCCTGCGTCAGCGCAAGCGCGCCTGGGAGGTGACGATCTCGCGTGCCGGACAGACCGTGACATCGGTCTTCCCGGGGTGAGCGACCTCTTTTCCGCTTCCGGCCTCGACAAGGCGGGGCCGCGCCCGCTTGCCGACCGTTTGCGGCCGACGACGCTGGCCGAGGTCACCGGGCAGGAGCACCTGACGGGGCCGGATGGCGCGCTCACGCGACTGCTGGCCTCGGGCTCGATTGGCAGCCTGATCTTCTGGGGGCCGCCGGGCACCGGGAAGACGACGGTCGCGCGCCTGCTCGCCGGTGCGGTCGATCTCGGGTTCGAGCAGATCAGCGCGATCTTCTCCGGGATCGCGGACCTCAAGAAGGTGTTCGAGGCAGCGCGCGGGCGACGGCTGGGAGGCAAGGGCACGCTGCTCTTCGTCGACGAGATCCATCGCTTCAACCGCACTCAGCTCGATGCGTTCCTGCCAGTCATGGAGGACGGCACGATCACGCTGGTCGGTGCCACAACCGAGAATCCGTCCTTCGCGCTCAACGCCGCACTTCTGTCGCGGGCGCGGGTGCTCACATTCCAATCCCTCGACGAGAACGCGCTGCTCTTTCTGCTCGGCCGGGCCGAGGTGCTGGAGAACAAGGAATTGCCGTTGACGCCGGAGGCGCGGCTGGCGGTTGCCCGCTTTGCCGATGGCGACGGGAGGGCGGCACTGACGCTGGCCGAGGAAATCTGGCGTGCCGCCAAGCCGGACGAGATCTTCGACGAGGCCGGTCTCGCCGAGGTGATCCAGCGTCGCGCACCAATCTACGACAAGGCGCAGGACGGCCACTACAACCTGATCTCGGCACTGCATAAGACGATCCGCGGCTCTGATCCGGATGCGGCTCTCTATTACTTCGCCCGCATGCTCGATGCCGGCGAGGATCCGCGTTTCCTGGCGCGGCGGCTGGTGCGCATGGCGGTCGAAGATATCGGGCTCGCCGACCCGCAGGCGCTCGTCCATGCCCGCGCCGCGGCCGAGACCTATGAACAACTGGGATCCCCCGAGGGCGAGCTCGCGCTCGCCAACACGGTGATCTATCTGGCGACGGCGCCGAAATCGAATGCGGCCTATATCGCCTACAAGGCGGCGCGGCGCGCGGCCAAGGAGGGCGGCTCGCTGATGCCACCCAAGACCATTCTGAACGCGCCGACGAAGCTGATGAAGGAAGAGGGCTACGGCGCTGACTACGCCTATGACCACGACGCACCCGATGCTTTCTCCGGCCAGAACTACTGGCCGGATGCGCTCGGCCGGCAGCTGTTCTACGATCCACCCGAGCGTGGCTTCGAGCGCGAGATCCGAAAGCGGCTGGAATACTGGGAAAAGCTCAGGGCGGAGCGCAGCAGGTAGAAGATCGGATCATCGGACAGGTATCGGGTGCGATCATCCGACCTTCTGCGTCCGCATCGGTCTTTCCGAGAACCGCGCTCCATTTTGCGGGCCGATGCATCAGAACGCGCGCTCTATGAAGACTTGAGTCGAGATCAGACGCCCCGCCAGCCCTGCGGCGACCTGCCGGCCAGTCAGGGATATCCGGGCTTGCGCGACCGACGCTTCGATCCCGGCCTTGAGACCCTCGACCGGTGTCCAGACCAGATTGGCGGCGGCGCGGTCGATGCTGATCTTGCCTTTGGCCTGGTCGATCAGCGGAACCGATAGCTGGTAGCGGCTGACGTAAAAATTGGTCGCGATCTCGTCGGTCCATTCCCGCCGCATCACAAGGGCGGTCGAGAAGCCGCGGGTCGGGTCGCTGCCGAGGAGCACCGTCCGAACGACGGCGGCGTCGAGTTGCGAGCCGATATAGGGCGCCGCGTCGACCGCGCCTGCGACCTGGGCCGTGATGCTGCCGGGGCGCCCCAGCATCTCGGCCTCATAGGTAACGCCCAGAATTCCGGCGCGTCCCAAGCGGGAGTTTCGGCCGGAGATGTCGCGAAGTGCCAAAGCGCCATGCAACGTCCATGGCCCGGACTGGTAGACGAGCCGTGCCACGCCATCCGGCATGCGGCCGGCCGCAACCGGCAGGGTCGAGGTGGTGCCCAACGCGGGATCTTCCATTGCAAGTGTCGCGATCCAGGTCTCCGTCAAGGGCAATTCCAGGGCCAACAGTCCGACGGTCCGACTTGGCACCCGCGTGCTGAAGATGAACTCGTCGCCCGTCCAGAAGCTGAAGCGCGAGGTGTCCAGGCCGAAAATCCAGGGCTCGACCAACACCGTCGCCTCGTCGAAAGTGAGTCCTGCGACATCGTCGGTCGGGCTCTGCATGGTGAAGGAGAAGGCGCTGCCGACGCGCAGCCCGGAGGCGAGATCATGCGACGTCGCGATGCGAATACTCGCGCTTGTCGGAAAGGATGTCAGGCTCGACTGCGGCAAGGAAACGGAGCGCGATGCCCGGACACTGTCGTTCTGCAGGCCAGCGCTGACGGTGCCCGACACCGAGAGGCAGGTGGCGGAGCCGGGCAGGATCAGGCCAGGGATGCTGTCCTCGTCATCGTCCTCCTCCTCGTCATCGCTGCTTTCGTCCTCCATTTGCCGGCGGGGATCGGCCTTGCCGCCGAAGAGGGGCTCAAGCTCGGTCGGCGTGATCGTGCACCTGCGCGCAAGGCTCGGGGGGCGGGCGAGTTTCAGGCCCTTGGGCGGCGGGAGTGCGACTGCTTCCCCGGTCAGTGCTACGAAGGCCGGCAAGGCAAGCAAGGCCGAGGCTGCGATCGCCCAGGTGCGATGCAGGCAGGGCTTCTCCTCAGCGCGGCCTGTCACGGCGGTCATCGGTGGCGGGCGGCTCCAAGGCATTGTTGTCAGTGGTCATCTGTCGTTACGGGATCCGGGTGTGTCAATTGCGCCGTGAGAGGGCGCACTCCCGTGATTGTCGGGGCCTGAGACCGGATTTCGTTTGTGCAGGTCGGGTGTGCTGGCTATTGCAGGACGATGACATCCACGTTTCTCGTCTTCCTGGGCGCCGGCATCGGCGGCGCGCTGCGACACGGCGTCAACTACACCTCGCTGAAATGGCTGGGGACGGGTTTTCCCTATGGCACAATGGCCATCAATATTCTCGGTTCGGGGATCATGGGGCTGATCGTCGGCTGGCTCGCCTTCAGGGCGGGCGAGGGCTGGTCGCAACAGGCGCGCCTCTTCCTGACCACGGGCGTCCTGGGTGGATTCACGACTTTCTCGGCCTTCTCGCTTGAGGCCGTTCTGCTCTGGGAGCGCGGCCAACTGGGCTTCGCCACCATTTATGTTCTGGGCTCCGTCGCGCTGTCTCTGGCAGCGCTGGTCGGTGGGCTCGCACTCGTCCGGGGGCTATCATGAGGCAACGTGGCAAGGGCTCCGGCAGCAAGGGCTCCGGCGGCAAGGGGCAAACGGGTCGCGGCGGCAGGCCTCCCGCAGCCGGTGCCGGGAAGAAGCGGCCAAGCCATGACGCGCGCCGGCCGGCGCGCGCTTCGGGCCAGGCCAGGCTGGGCGAGGGCGAGGGCGAGGGCGAGGACGTCGCGCGCCGCGCACCGGTTGGCAGGTCGCCCGTGCAACGGGCACAGCGCCCAGCCGGACCGACGCGGGCCGAGGTCAAGGCCGTGACCGCAGAGGTGCTTGCCACCGGCGTTCAGCAACTCGTCGTGACGCCGGACGAGAACGAGATGCGGATCGATCGCTTCCTTGAGACACGCTTTCCGCAGCTGTCCTTCAGCCATATCCAGCGGATCGTCCGGAAGGGCGAGCTGCGCGTCAACGGCAAGCGCGCCGACAGCAAGGACCGGCTTGAGGCCGGCCAGACTGTGCGCATTCCGCCGCTGAAGCTCGAGCAGCAGGCGGAGCGTCCGCGGTCGGCCAGGGCCGATTCCGACACGGTCGAGTTCCTGCGCTCGATCACGCTCTACGAGGATGACGATGTCATGGTCCTCAACAAGCCTGCCGGCCTGGCCGTGCAGGGCGGCTCGGGCACCACGCGCCATGTCGACGGCATGCTCGATGCCCTGACCGGCAAGGACGGCCAGAAGCCGCGCCTCGTGCACCGGCTCGACAAGGATACGTCCGGCTGCCTCGTCATCGCCAAATCGCGCTTTGCGGCGGCGACGCTGGCAAAGACCTTTCGTTCGCGCTCGGCCCGCAAGGTCTACTGGGCGCTGGTTGCGGGCGTCCCGCGCGTCCGGCAGGGCCGGATCTCGACCTATCTCGCCCGCGAGGAAGCCTATGATGGCGATCAGCGGATGGCGGTCGCCAAACATGGCGACGACGGTGCGATGCATGCCGTGACCTATTACGCCGTGGTCGAGACCGCGGCGCAGAAGCTCGGCTGGCTCTCGCTGAAACCGGTGACCGGCCGCACCCATCAGTTGCGTGCGCATGCGGCCCATATCGGCCACCCGATCGTCGGTGATCCCAAATACTTCAACATTCAGAACTGGGAGCTACCGGGCGGCATCCAGAACAAGCTGCATCTGCTGGCTCGCCGCATCGTGCTGCCGCATCCGCGCGGCAAGGGCACGATCGATGTCAGCGCGCCGCTGCCGCCACATATGCGCCAGTCCTGGAACCTGCTCGGTTTCGAGGACGAGCGCTATGACCCGATCGTGGACGCGCCCGACGAGTAGGAGTTGGTGTTACCTTGCGTAAGAGAACGCTTGCGGAACAAAAACAGATATGTTCTAATTTTGTTCTCGTCACTCTTACGCAGGTGCTCCCATGACGCGTTTCGCCTTCGTTCTTGCCGGCCTGACCCTTTCGCTTGCCACATCTGCCGCTGCGCAGTCACCAACCGCCCCGCAAGCTGCTGCTGCAGCGGCGGATGAGCCTGTGCCGCGCGTCGAGCGCGCCAAGGCGCGGCAGGATTGTGTCGCCGAACATATTGCGCTGAGTGGCGACGATTTGCGCCAGGCCATGCGCGATTGCATGCAGGCAAAGTTTCCGGGCGTCCAACTCTATGCCCGCGATGGGCTGACGCGCGACGGCAAGCCCACGGCCGTGACGGCGCGTACCGCCTGCAAGACGGAGGCCGATGAGGGTGGCCTGACCGGCGCTGCGCGGCGCGACGCGCTGGCCGCCTGTTTCAAGGCGAAGCGGCCCGATCTGGCGGCTCGTGCCGAATGTCGCAAGGAGAGCCGCGCGAAAGGGCTCGATGGCGAGGACCTGCGCAAGGCGGTCGCGGACTGCGCCCGCGAGAGCCGTTCATGACGGAGCCGCGCCGGGTGCAGTGGATCGCAGTCGCGATCCACGGTAAAGCGCCTGCATGGACCTCGTCATATTCGATCTCGACGGCACGCTGATCGATTCAGCCGCCATCATCCTCGGCGCCCAGGTCGAGACCTTCAAGCGTTGCGGCCTGGTCTATCCAGGCCGCGAGGCGGGGCTCGGCATCGTCGGGCTGACGCTCGATATTGCGCTGATGCAGCTTGCGGGGCTGGAACGCCCCGACGACCAGCTGACGGAAACCTATAGGGAGGTCTTCGGCGCCATGCGGCGGCAGGCCGAGACCGATCCAAGCCTCGCCGAGCCGCTCTTCCCGGGCGTTGCCGCTATGCTGGACGCGCTGGTTGCGCGGCCCGATACGGTGCTCGGCATCGCGACCGGCAAGTCCCGTCGGGGCGCGGACTACATCGTCGAGCGCTATGGCTGGCGTCAGCACATGGCGACGATCCAGACGGCCGATGATGCACCGTCCAAGCCCCATCCCGACATGATCCTGCAGGCGATGAGGGAAACCGGCGCGCGACCGGAACGTACCCTGATGGTCGGCGACAGTTCCTTCGATATCCAGATGGCGGTTGCCGCTGGGGTCACGCCGGTAGCCGTCTCCTGGGGCTTCCAGCCGGTGGCATCCCTGCAGGCGCTCGGCGCGCGCCATGTCCTCACCGATTGTGCCGAGTTGACGGGCATCATTGACGGGCTCGCGGTGGCTGAGCCGACCTGAGGGCGGCGGCGAGGGCACTGCGACGTTCCGCTCCGATCGGGTTCCACAGTCTCTTCGCGCCGTCGGATCGGCGCGAAGACTGATCCATGTCCCCGCTTCGCTCCTTCGCGCCGACGTCCCGGTCGAACTGGAAATCGCCGCAAACTGTGCAGCCGAAACGCCCTGTCCGTAAGAGAGGCGCGCGGAGGTTCCGTCATCGCGGCGAGCAGGACGGCGTGCCGTCGAGCGGAAACCGATTCGGTGCCGGATTTCGACCGCGACCCGATGCATGGCGGCACTTCAGTAACATCCTCGCAACCACGTCCGATCAGGACCGTTTAACCTGAACAGAAGTTCAGATTTGGCCGTTAACCACCTGCTGGCGGGTGCCGCGTCATGGTGTTCCCACAACAGGAACGCACCGGCGCAAAATAAAGCTGGGCAGGAGTCGAACGATGATTGGTCATGAGCTCCGTGAATTCGTCGATCGCGTGATGGAAAAGCACGCGATCGACGATCAAGACACCAAGATGCTTCAGCGCGAAATCTTGGTCGATAGCGTGATGACGCGCGATGTCATCGATGTTCTGATTGCGCTGGATCGCGCGGTCGTCGCGACCAGCGCCTCCTTCGCCAATTACCTGGTCACTCTGGTCGTCGACTTCGCTGTCTGGGAAAGCCGCCCGACAGGCGTGATCGATCGCGAGAAGGCACATTGGCTGGTGACGACGCTCTCTGCTGGCGACGGCCCGACCGAAACGGCGCGACGCATTGCCTTCGAGATCGTGCGCGAGGCGGATCGCTGCGACGAGATGCTGATCGCCTTCGCCATGCGCAAGAGCACGTTCATGGTGCCGGGCCAGCGCCTCGAACGCGTTCTTCGGACGAACTGATCAGGCGGTCGCGCACAGCCCGCCGCCCATTCCCGAACTTTCGCATCAGTGGACGCGGGCTGCGGCCTCCAATAAACCCCGACTGTCACAGTGTTTTCAGACAGCCGGGAGACGCCACCCATGTTCACGAAGATTCTGATCGCGAACCGTGGCGAGATCGCCTGCCGTGTCATCAAGACGGCGCGGCGGATGGGCATCAAGACGGTTGCCGTCTATTCGGATGCCGACCGCGACGCGCTCCACGTCGAGATGGCGGATGAGGCGGTCCATGTCGGCGCGGCGCCCGCGGCCGAATCCTATCTGCTGATCGACAGGATCATCGCCGCCTGCAAGGCGACGGGGGCAGAGGCTGTCCATCCCGGCTATGGTTTCCTGTCCGAGCGCGAGGCCTTCGCCCAGGCGCTCAAGGATGCAGGTATCGTCTTCATCGGCCCCAATCCCGGCGCGATTGCCGCGATGGGTGACAAGATCGAGTCGAAGAAGGCGGCCGCCGCGGCAAAGGTCTCGACCGTGCCCGGCCATCTCGGCGTCATCGAAGATCCCACCGAAGCCGTGAAGATCGCCGACGAGATCGGCTATCCCGTGATGATCAAGGCCTCTGCCGGCGGCGGCGGCAAGGGCATGCGCATTGCCCATTCGGCCGGGGAAGTCGCCGAGGGCTTTGCCCGGGCGAAATCGGAAGCGGCGTCCTCATTTGGCGACGACCGCGTCTTCATCGAGAAGTTCATCGTCGACCCGCGTCATATCGAGATCCAGGTGCTTGGCGACAAGCACGGCAACGTCATCTATCTCGGCGAGCGCGAGTGCTCGATTCAGCGCCGCAACCAGAAAGTCGTCGAGGAGGCGCCGTCGCCGCTGCTCGACGAGGMGACCCGGCGCAAGATGGGCGAGCAGGCGGTGGCCCTCGCCAAGGCGGTGAATTATGATTCGGCCGGAACGGTCGAGTTCGTCGCAGGGCAGGACCGCTCCTTCTTCTTCCTAGAGATGAACACCCGGCTCCAGGTCGAGCATCCCGTCACCGAGATGATCACCGGCATCGACCTCGTCGAGGAAATGATCCGTGTCGCCTATGGCGAAAAGCTCCGGCTGACGCAGGCCGATGTCAAGCTGAACGGCTGGGCTGTCGAATCCCGCGTCTATGCGGAGGACCCGACCCGCAATTTCCTGCCTTCGACGGGGCGGCTGGTGACCTATCGCCCACCGGCCGAAGGTCCGGATGGCGAGGCGACCGTCCGCAATGACACCGGTGTCTTCGAAGGCGGCGAGATCTCGATCTATTACGACCCGATGATCGCAAAACTCGTGACCCACGCGCCGACGCGCGAGGCGGCGATCAAAGCGCAGGCCCGTGCTCTCGACGGTTTTGCCATCGAGGGCATCCGCCATAACATCCCGTTCGTCTCGGCGCTGATGCAGCATCCGCGCTGGATCGCCGGACACTTGTCGACGGGCTTCATCGCCGAGGAGTTTCCGGAAGGCTTCTCCCTGCCGCAGCCGAAGGGAGAGATAGCGCTGCGCATGGCCGCTATCGCGATCGCCTGCGACCACCGTCTCAACCAGCGCAAGCGACATGTCTCGGCCCAGATGGAGGGATGGCGCAAGGTCGAGTTCGAACGCACCCGCATCGTGACGCTCGGCGGTGAGCGCTTCGAGGGCATCGTGGCGGAGCAGGGCGAGACGATCCTCGTCAGCTTCGGCGACCGTTCATTGGCGGTCGCCTCCGAATGGCGGCCGGGTGAACCGGTCTGGCGCGGCACGCTCGATGGTGTCTCGATTGCGGCGCAGGTGAGGGCGATCCTCAACGGCGTATCGCTTGGCCATGCCGGAGCCTATGCCAGCGCCCATGTCTATACGCCGCGCGAGGCCGAGCTTGCCGCCCTGATGCCGKAGAAGGTTGCGGCCGATACCGGAAAATTCCTGCTCTGCCCGATGCCGGGGCTGGTCAAGACCGTGTCCGTGAAGGTCGGCCAGGAAGTCAAGGCCGGCGAGGCGCTCTGCATGGTCGAAGCGATGAAGATGGAGAACGTGCTGCGTGCCGAGAAGGACGTCACCATCGCGAAGATCCTCGCCAAGGAGGGCGATTCGCTCGCGGTCGATGCCGTGATCATGGAGTTCGCCTGAGCTTGAGGCGGCAGACCGCCTGCAGATAGAACGATTTGCTTTCCGTGGCGTCAGGCAGGAAAGTCTGTCCGGCCAAAGGGTGGCGGGGAGCTCTTCATGCTGACGATCTGGGGACGGATCAGTTCCATCAATGTGCAGAAGGCCGTCTGGGCGGCCGGTGAGGTTGGCCAGAGTTTTGAACGGGTCGATCTTGGCGGCGCGTTCGGCGGCAACCGCGAGCCGGCCTATCTGGCCAAGAACCCCAACGGCATGATCCCCGTTCTGGAGGATGGCGATGTCTGCATCTGGGAGTCCAGCAGCATCGTGCGCTACCTCGCGGCCCGCTATGGGGCGGGCTGGATCTGGGAGGAGGATCCCTCGCGCCGCGCCGAGGCCGATCGCTGGATGGACTGGATGATTGCCGAATTGCAGCCGGCGATGGCTCCGGCCTTCATCGGTCTGATCCGGACACCGGCGGAGAAGCGTGACATGGCTGTCATCGAGGCCTCCATCGCCAAGACGGAGGCGAAGCTGGACATCCTCGAGGCGCATCTGGCTTCACGTGATTACCTCGCCGGCTCGCGCTTCGGCATGGCCGATATCGCCGTTGCGCCGGGCGCGCATCGCTGGCTCAACATGCCGGTGCCGCGTGCGTCCCGGCCGAATGTCCAGCGCTGGTACGAGACAGTGGTGGCCCGGCCTGCTGCGAAGCCAGCGCTGCCCCTGCCGATCACGTGAGCGTGTCGCCGCCTTGCCCTCCCCGCAGAGCTTGACATGATGGTGACCATGACCCGCTTGGGAATTCTTGCATTCGGCATGGCGGCAATGGCTGCAGGAGGCGCTTGGGCGCAGTCGCCTCCCTCGAATCCGGTGCTATCGGCCGACCGCACGCAGATGGTGTCCTGCCTGAGCCAGAGCGGTGGGGCTGCCAGTTCCTGCATCGGGTCGGTGGCGGTGACCTGCGTACGAGAGGCTTCAGGCGATCGGCGTGCGGCCGAAGCCGATTGTGCGAGGCGAGAAGAGGCGGTCTGGCGCGAGCGCCTGACCTTCGCGAGTCTGGCGGTCATGCGCAATGCCGAAAGCGGCGCGCGGGGCCAGTTCGCTGCGCTTCAGGTCGCCTGGGAAGGCTATGCTGCGCAGAAATGCGCATTCTATGGGAGCATGCAGCCGTCTGTCCGCGTGGCCGGGATGCAGGCGGGCTGCATGTTGCGCGAGGTGGCCAGCCGTTCGCTCGAGCTCGAGCGAATGGTCGGCCAGCGCAATCCGGTGCGCCGCCCCTCCAATCCACCCAGCATTACCCGTTGAGCGTCGTTGCGTCGTTAACGCAGCGTCGTCTCGTCATCGGCTAGATCATCGGACCGGATATCGCATCCGGTGCAATGATCTAGATGCCGTAATGGGCCGGCGCTTCGAATAGCCATTTTGGGTGGCTGTCCCTCAGAATGATGGTGTTGAAAACGAGGTCCGAGCGATCGGCCTCAAGCATCATGAGAGGAACAGCCGTGGAGCATTATGCTGGAATCGATGTCTCTC
>NZ_JBFTKS010000046.1:0-28272 GCF_056396065.1 Allobosea sp. 05T433
GTTCTCCGACACGTAGTCGTCAAGATACTCGGGAAGCAGGACACCCTGCCGACGGTCTTCACTCTCAACGAAGCGCTTCATCTAAGCTCCCGGAGCATCACCTCCAGGAATCCTAGCCGACTCGGCTCTTTTCACACAGCCTCGGTGGATTGTTGACCTTCGCATGTGCTGCCGCATTGCCCCCCCATCACGCCACC
Source organism: Allobosea sp. 05T433 (assembly GCF_056396065.1). Taxonomy (NCBI): domain Bacteria; kingdom Pseudomonadati; phylum Pseudomonadota; class Alphaproteobacteria; order Hyphomicrobiales; family Alloboseaceae; genus Allobosea; species Allobosea sp. 05T433. Next base: position 198 of record NZ_JBFTKS010000046.1, read on the forward strand.
ACCAGACATTGGCGGGTTGCCTTGAAGCGGACGCGGGCAGATTGAAGCTCGGCGGCAGGTCGCGACGTATTCCCGACAATCGCAGTGCCCGCCTCAGGTGGACCAGTAATTGCGGCGACAATAAATTCCGGTCCGTGATATCAGCAGTATACGAACGGAAACCGCGGCGTTCGTGCAACAGGCCCTTGAATATTTGGGCCCGCATTCGCGCTCATCGCGCCGACGTAAACATTTTGTAGATGTCATTGGCGCTTTCTCTGATCACCACGTTACGCCGTAGCCAAATTCGATTCTGACTTCTGACTGAGCTCGCGTTGCGATCATCGACTGATCACGCCGCGGGCCACACGTAGGGGGCGGCCATGGATTGGGGGCGTGTGCTGCCGGACTCCGGCGCGAACGATCGAAGGCGTTGGCTTGTCGCGCGGTTTATGCGGCGCGCGGCGTTGCCGGCACGCAGTGTCAGATTTGGCTTATCGACGGCGCTGGCGACGATCGCGCTTCTCGCAGCATCGACGGTTTCGACACACGCCCAGACGCGCAACTGGACGGGACGGTTCACCTCCGATTGGTTCTTTAGTGGCAACTGGGATTCTACTTTTCCCAGGCGGACCGACGACGCAATCATCAACACTGTGACGCCGAATGGGACGGTGATCAGCAGCCCGGGCGCCGTGGCTAACAATCTGTCCGTCGGTGCAAACGGGACGGGTACGCTTACGATCCAGAACGGCGGGACATTGACCAATGAGCTCGGGACGATCGGGAATCTTTCCGGCGGGGTGGGCACGGTCATCGTGACCGGCCCGGGCTCCAGCTGGACGAATATTGACCCCCTGGTGGTCGGCGGCCTGGGGACCGGCACTCTCATCATTCAAGACGGCGGCACGGCTCAAGACGGTACTGCGGCGAGCAGCGCCGGAGGCTCGATTGGACAGTCTGCGGGCTCGACGGGCACGGTGACGGTGACCGGCCGGGGCTCCAGCTGGATCAACGGCCCACAGGGCGGGCTCAATATCGGGAGTTTCGGCACCGGCACACTCACGATTGCAAATGGCGGGACGGTCCTCGATATCACCCCCCTCGTCACCAATATCGGCAACGGTGCAGGGTCGCGCGGTACCGTGACCGTGACTGGTGCAGGCTCCTTCTGGAGCGACATTGCGGGGATCAGGATTGGCAATCTGGGCACTGGCGCGCTGACGATTGCGGATGGCGGCGTCGTCGCCGCGCCTTCTGTCGTGATCGCGGCGAATACCGGATCGACTGGCACACTCAACATCGGCGCGGGCGCGGGCAATCCGGCGGCGGCGCCCGGCACAGTGAGGGCCCCGAGCGTCGCTTTTGGCGTTGGCACCGGTACGGTCAACTTCAATCACACCTCCTCCGACTACGCGTTTGCGTCGGCGATCAGCGGCAATGGCACGGTCAATGTGCTTGCGGGCACGACCACGCTCACCGCTGCCAACAGCTATGGGGGCGCAACGAACGTCACCGGAGGCACGTTGCGGGCCGGTGGGCTGAACGCGCTCAGCCCAAACTCGGCCATGACGGTTGCAAGCGGCGGAACGCTCGATCTCAACGGTTTCAGCCACGTCATTCCGAGCGTCGCCAATGCGGGCCTCGTCAGTATGGGCACGGACACTGCGCCCGGCACACTCCTGACGACGCCGAGCTATACGGGAAGTGGCGGCACGATAGGGCTGAACACTGTCCTCGGAACTGACGGCTCGCCTTCCGATCGCCTCGTTATCAATGGCGGCTCGGCGACCGGCAATTCCCTCATCACCGTCACCAATGCTGGCGGGACCGGCGAATTGACGACAGGCAACGGCATCCAGGTGGTCAGCGCGGTGAATGGCGGAACCACCGACCCCGGTGCTTTCGCGCTCGGCGGCGTCGTCGCGGCTGGCGCCTACGAGTATCTCCTGTTCCAGGGTGGCGTTACGCCCGGCACCGAGAATGACTGGTTCCTGCGAAACCAGTTCCTCCCGACGCCCCCCGGCGTGACGCCCCCGGTCGGACCTGCGCCGCCCGGCGTGACGCCTCCCGGCAGTCCCATCCCTCTCTTCCGCCCCGAAGCGGCGCTTTACACGTTGTTGCCCGGTGTGGCGCGCCAGCTCGGCCTGGCGACGCTCGGGACCTTTCACGAGCGCCAGGGCGATCAGGCCCTGCTCCTCGGCTCGGGTGCGCTTCCGGGCGCCTGGGGCCGCGTCTTCGGTCGCCGTGCCGAAGAGCGTCGCTCAGGCCTGCTCTCGCCCGAGATGAAGGGCAATCTCGGCGGCTTCCAGGCCGGTCAGGATCTCTTCGGCTGGGATTATGATGGCCACCGCGACCGGCTTGGCCTGTTCCTCGGATTCGCCAGCGCCGATCTCGACGCCCGCGGCTTCGCTCTCGCCCAGCAGCGGGCGCTGGTCGGCAAGCTGACGATGGATGCAACCAGCCTCGGCGCCTACTGGACCCATATCGGTCCGTCACGCTGGTATGTCAACGCGGTGCTATTGGCCTCCTGGTTCGATGGCGATCCGCGCTCGACCCGCGGCATCGGGATGAGCGCCGACGGAGCTGGTCTCACCGGCTCGCTCGAGGCCGGCTATCCCATCCAGATCGGTGCCGGGTTGGCGCTCGAGCCGCAGGCGCAACTGATCTGGCAATCGGTCTCGTTCGGAACGGAGCGAGATCGCTTCTCCGCGGTCCGCTTTTCGCCCGACGATGCGCTGACCGGCCGAATCGGCGCGCGGCTCACCGGCGATTGGGCACTGGGCGGGATGACGCTGAAACCCTATCTCCTCGCCAATCTCTGGCGCACGTTTTCGGGCAGCGACACGGCAACCTTCAACGTCACGCCGATTGCAACCGGCTTCGGCTACAGCTCGCTCGAACTGGGCGGCGGCGTCGCGGCCCAGGTGATGCCGAACGTCGGTGTCTACGCGGCGGCGAGCTACACCAGCAATATCGGCGGCGACCATCGCCGCGGCATCAAGGGAAATCTCGGCCTGCGCGTCACCTGGTAGGCGCGGCGCCTGCCGACATTTCATACGCAGGTCATACGATTGGTTCCGAGCCGGGGCGGGACCTCGCGAGTCTGCCAAACCCGGCCGTCCTTACGCTGTCTTCAGTCACTTTACCTGCAAGCGGACCCTGCAGATGTCGGCAATGGGGCCAACCACGGGCACCAGACGCCGATCTTCACACGTCTCCAATGGGTCCGATTCCGGACGGCAGCGGCCCGCCGGCTCATTCTGAGATGGGTTCCGCGAGGACTGAGATGCGGTCGCTTCACCGGTGGGCGGCTTGGTCGCAAGCGTGGCGAGGCACGGCTCGATGCGGGGGAGCGGAGCGTCGACGAGGTAAGCCTGGCGCGGAACTTTACGCCGCGCAATGACGGCGCCTATTAGCGCCTCGGCGCCGGAACGGGATCGCAGAAAACGGTGCGCGCGCAGCAGCTTCGCCATCACGTCAGGAGAACGCCGGGCCCGGAGGAATCGTTCCTTGACGGAACCAGAGACCAGCCTCACGATTAAGCCCAAGCAGGATGCGGTGCCTGCGTCGATGAAGACATTGCGATCGACCGGCCTGGGGGCAACCCTGGAGGCTCACCGTGCCCGGCTCCTCCCCTCGCGTTGTCTGGTCCCATCTCTTCGGCCGAGAGGTTCTCTCGGATTCCGGGGAGTGGCGGCACGAATGCGAGGTGGAATACCTGCTCTCCCTGCCCGAGGCGAAGCGTGCCGAAATCCTGGACGGCGTCCCCGGCGCCCCTGACCGCGAAAGCCAAGGCATCAGGGGCATTCGCGGCGCGGCCGCCGTTGCCGCGCTGAAAGTTCAGATCGAGCGGCTTCGCCTCATCAAGACGAAGGGCTGACAGGGGGCCTCGCTGATCCGGCGGGAGCAGCGGGGCCCTTAGGCCGTGACGGCGCCGGATGTGGACGACGCCCCCACGCGATAGCGAACCCATCGCGAAGCGCCGAGTTCCGTGCAGCATCATCAATGTGTCAGGGTTTGTTCGGGATGACCGTCTGGCGTTCGAGAGCGTCAGCCATAGCGGTCTCATCGAACCGTAGTACAGCGAGTTTGGCCAGATCGATCGTTTCGCCCGCCGACCACAATCCGGCGACGATGTAGCCAAGGCGCTCACGCTGGCCGGCGGCCTTCAAAACGTCGAACGATCCTCGCGCATCGATCTCGCTCCAAGCCTTCTCGAACGCTGCCACAATCAGGGCGAGTTCTTCCGGTGTGGCCACGATGGAACGAAACGGCATCGCATTCTCCCCCGCTATGCTCACAGTTTAAAACATTTAAAAAGAACACAAGCGCGGAAAGCTGCGGCCCGAGCGGTCGTGCGCAACCGTGGTCATAATGCAACGAATTGAACGCGCGGAGGGCCGGGAACCAGCCGACGGTGGCGCGGTTGAGTCTGCATGGCTCAGTATTTTTTCGACATCGAGATCAACACCGAACTGGTGGCGGACGACGAAGGGATTGACCTGGAAGATCACGCGGCCGCGCGCCTTTCAGCACTTTCCAGCCTCGGCGACATCATCACAGAGCATATCCAGACCAGTGACAATCTTAGCGTCGAGATGAGAATCCGTTACGCCGATGGGACCCCTATTTTCGCGGCGAAACTGACCCTCGGCAGTCAGTGGCTAACGCCAGTTCCCCCCTCACAGCTCCGGAATTCCATCACCCGGCCAAGTGACGAGTGAGAGGGGCGCAACTGCTGTTGACCGCTTATAGCGGGTCGCCCATTTTTCCCGCAGCCGTCGACAACCGCCCCAAAATCGGCCCGCCTCCCTGTGGAGCAGCGGGCCAGTGTTCATGTGAGGTACAGAGCTAAACGCTCGTAGACGCGAGAGTTTCCCGCGGCCTCCATTGGATCCGCTTCGTGGGGCAGCCAGCTCCGCCGACGCAGCCTGACTACCCGATAAGGCGGCCACACTCCCGCGCTGCCTCCTCGAACGTCTCCCGAGCATGACCAACAGTCCCGGCGCCGTTGAGCACTGCGGTGCAGGCGCGCACAGCGTCCTGCCACTTCGGGCCCGCACCTATCGCTTTCCAGGCAAGCAAGAACTCTGCAGCTCGTTCGACATGGGTGACCGAATAGGTCACTTCAGGCCGGTCGGCTTGAACGACAACGGGTGGGGTGAACCAGTGCATCGGCATGGCACATTCCCGTGCTCCTCACTACCAGAACGCAAAGGGCGGCCGGCAGTTCCCTGAGGAGACGGCGGGCAAAGTGTTCAGGGGCAGCGACGCCAGCGCCCTGCCCCGCTCAAGCATCGGCCCGAAAACTGGATTGCGGTTTTCGGGACAGCCGACGCAAAGACAAAGAGTTAGCTCATCAAACCGGACATGCTCTCCGGTCCGACGGTCTACACCCCCGAAAAGATCGTCGCCCCGGTATCGGCTGTTCCCACGGCGGCGCGAAACGACGCGAACAGGTCGCGCCCGACGCCCCAATGCGAGGCTTCGAGATCGGCCTCGGCCGGCGTGCGCGCGGCCCATTCCCCAGCATCGACCAGCACGGTCAGCGTTCCCGCCACCGCGTCGACCCGGATCAGGTCGCCCTCGCGGATCCGCGCGATCGGCCCGCCTTCGACGGCTTCAGGCGTGACATGGATGGCGGCGGGGACCTTGCCGGAGGCGCCCGACAGCCGCCCGTCGGTGACCAGCGCCACCTTGAACCCGCGGTCCTGCAGCACGCCGAGCGGCGGCATCAGCTTGTGCAGTTCGGGCATGCCATTGGCCCGCGGCCCCTGGAAACGCACCACCGCGACGAGGTCGCCCGTGAGCGCGCCGGCCTTGAAGGCGGCCTGCAGGGCCTCCTGGCTGTGGAAGATCCGGGCCGGGGCCTCGATGACATGGCGCTCCCTGGCAATGGCCGAGGTCTTGATCACGGCCCGGCCCAGATCGCCGGTCAGAACCGTGAGCCCGCCGGTCGGCTGGAACGGGGCTTTGGTGCCGCGCAGCACCGTCTCGTCCCCGCTGCTTTCGGCGCCGTCGCGCCAGGTCAGCGCACCGTCGGCACCGAGCGCGGGCTCCTGGACATAGGCATCGAGCCCGCTGCCCCAGACCGTCTCGACATCGCGATGCAGCAGCCCTGCCCCGAGCAATTCGCGAATGACGAAGCCCATGCCGCCGGCGGCGTGGAAGTGGTTCACGTCGGCCTTGCCGTTTGGATAGATCCGGGTCAGCAGCGGCGTCGTCTGGGCGAGGTCGGAGAAATCGTCCCAGCTCAGCTGGATGCCCGCCGCCGCCGCCATCGCGACGAGATGCATGGTGTGGTTGGTCGAGCCGCCGGTGGCATGCAGGCCGACCACGCCATTGACGAAGGCGCGCTCGTCCAGCATCCGCCCGACCGGAATATAGTCGTTGCCGAGCGCGGTGATCGCCATCGCCCGCTCGGTCGCCGCCCGGGTCAGGGCATCGCGCAGCGGCGTGTTGGGATTGACGAAGGAGGCGCCCGGCAGGTGCAGCCCCATGATCTCCATCACCATCTGGTTGGTGTTGGCGGTGCCGTAGAAGGTGCAGGTGCCGGGGCCGTGATAGGATTGCGCCTCCGCCTCGAGCAGGGCCTCGCGGCCGACCTTGCCCTCGGCGAAAAGCTGGCGCGCCTTCGCCTTGTCGTCATTGGAGAGGCCCGACGTCATCGGGCCAGCCGGAATGAACACCGCCGGCAGGTGGCCGAAGGACAGCGCACCGATGATCAGGCCAGGGACGATCTTGTCGCAGATGCCGAGAAACACGGCCGCATCGAAGCTCTGGTGCGACAGCGCAACCGCGGTCGACAGCGCAATGACGTCGCGCGAGAACAGCGACAGCTCCATGCCGGCCTCGCCCTGGGTAATGCCGTCGCACATGGCGGGCACGCCGCCGGCGACCTGCGCGACCCCGCCTGCCGCCCGCGCCGTGGCGCGGATCAGCTCGGGGAAGCGCTCATAGGGCTGATGCGCCGAGAGCATGTCGTTATAGGCGGTGACGATGGCGAGATTGGCGCCCGCGCCGGAGCGCAGCATCGCCTTGTCGTGTGGCGCACAGGCGGCAAAGCCATGCGCCTGGTTGGCGCAGCCGAGCCGCTGGCGGCGCGGTCCGGCCTCGGCGGCTGCGGCCAGCCGGTCGAGATAGCGCTGGCGCGTGTCGCGGGAGCGCCGGACAATGCGCTCCGTCACCTCGCCGAGGCGGGAATCGAGGCTCGGGTTGCTGGCTTGGCCGGTCATCGGGACCTCCTGACTCGGTATGAATGGGCGACGAACACGGCATGGTCAGGGCATTCGCGTTCTCATGCGTCGCCCGCCGCCAGAGCATGTTGCAAAAAGATGGCCATCCCGACATCGGCGCCATGCCCGAGCTTGATCGCTGCTGCTCGCGCTCTCTTCCGCTGGAGATGGCGAGCCGGGCCACCCTGATCGCGCGCAGCGCAAAGACCATCCTCGTCTCGCAAGTCACCCCCGCCCAGGGAACTGCTCCTCGACGCCGTGCGGGCGATGCTGCGGATCATTCCCATGATGAGGTGTTGGGGGTCCAGGTCGAGGCGCTGCCGGGCGGCTTCCTCGCTCGCAGCATCTTCGGTTGAGACACGCTGGACTGGTCACTCGGTCGCCTCGGCCGAAAAGGGCGGCAGATGGCCTCCAGATGCTGGCGACAGAAACCGCTGGCGCTTGCCGACCGCAAGCGCCCTCCCCGACCGACCCGATCAACGCGCCGGAAGACGCGATCAGCTCCGAACGGGCCAGCTCAGAAGCTGACCCTGATCTGAGCCTGGCCACCGAGGCGGTTGGTGCGGCCGGAGAGTTCGCCGTCGAGGCGGGCGCCGAGCGTGACGGAGGGGCTGAGCTTGAGGTCGAGCCCGGCGGCGAGCAGCGCGCTGTTGCGCGCGGGCCTGGCCCCCTCGACCGCGAAGCCCGAACCGGTCAGCCCGGCGATCGAGGCGGAGAGACCGGCATCGCGCTGGAAGTAATGCGCCCAGCTCGCCCGCAGATAGCCGGCGACCGGCAGCCCGTTCAAGCTATTGGCATAATCGAGCTGCAGGCCAAGCTCGCTGCGCGAGGTGATGTCGTTGCGCTTCGCCGCGTTGAGCGCGCCGGCATTGGCGCCGGCCCAGTTCGCCTCGGTCAGGGCCGGGCTGCGCGCCTGGATCGCCTGCAGCGCCGCCAGCGGCGAGAGTGTCAGGCCGTTCCAGTCCAGCACTGCGGCGCTCGCCTGCAGCCGGCCGCTCCAGGCGGTGGTGGCATAGGACGAGGACAATGCGCTGCCGAGCACCGGGATGCTGCGCTTGATCTCGTTCTCGAGCCGGCCATAGCCGAAAGCGGCGGCAAGATTGACCGGCCCGAGCCGGGTCGTGCCGTAGAGGCCGGCCTGGAAGACATCGGCCTCGGCCTTGCCGAGACCGCCGGCAAGCGAGGACCGGGCGCTGCCGCCCGAGACCGCAAAGCCCGCAACCGTGCCGGGCATGATCCTGAAATCGGCGCCGACGGCGAGATGCGCATCGTCCAGATCGCGCTTGGCCGAGCCGGTTCGGGCCGAGCCATCGCTGCGGCCGACCGAGCCGAAGGCCGCGCCCCAGACGGTATAGGCCGGGCTGTCGAGCCGCGCTGCCGGGGCCGGCAGATCAGCACCCTTGCGGACGAGGCCGGAGAAGGTGGCTTCGCCGGGAGCGGGTCCCGCGCTGCCACGGCCCGCCGCGAAGGGATCGAGCATCGCGCGCAGGAACTGGTCGGCGGCCGAGACCGCCATCGCCGGGGCTGCGGTATGGGCCTCACCGGTAAGCTGGTTCACTGCACCGGGGATCGCTGCGGCCGGCAGGTTGTAGAGGCCGAACAGCGCCGACGGATCGGCCCCGCCCGCCACCGCCCTGTCGATTCCGGCGGCCACCGCATAGGCATTCGCCGGGCGCCCGACGCTTAGCCGCGAGCTTGCGTTCGGCGCAGCGGTACCGGAGTTTGGCGTCACCGGGTCGACGATGGGAGCGAGTGGCTTTGGTGCCAGGGTGAGTTGCACGTCGCTGGCGGTGTAGGCGACGCTGGTGGTGACACCGTCGCCGAAGCTGCCGGCCGTATCGACCGTGCCGAAGGTGCCGCTGCGGCCACCCGCAGCCGAGAGCAGCGTGTAAGGGGTCGAGAATGCGTAGGCGCCGCCGAGCGGCACGATCCGCAAGGTGCCGGCAAGCGCAGCCGCGCCGGTGACGTTGACGCGGTCCGAGACCGCACCCTGGATCTCGGCAATGTAGGTCGATCCGGCGCCGAGGGTGAGATTGCCGTTCACCGTGATGGTTCCCGGCGAGTTGCCGGGCGAGATCGTGCCATTGACCACCGTCGAGGGCAGCTGCCCCGATCCGGCGATGGTCCCGCCCGCATCGACCGTCAGGCCGGAGGACGAGACGATGGAGCCGTTCACCACGAGCGTGCCGCGCGTGACGAAGGTCGCGCCGGTATAGTCGCTCGTCCCGGACAAGGTCGTCTTCCCGAGGAAATCCTGCCGCATATCGCCCGCGCCGGAGAGCTTGCCGGCAAAGTTAGCGCCGCTGTTGTCGCTGGTCGTCAGCGTCTGGCCGGCGGCGAGCGTGACGATCGCGCCGGCATCGCCGACGAGAGCACCGATCGTCTCGCTCTGGGCGACGTCGAGCGTCGCGCCGCTGGCGATCCTGACGAGCCCGCTGTCGCTGATCGCGGCGCCGCCCGTCACCGTCAGCGTACCGGCGCTGATCGTCGTCGTACCGGTATAGGTGTTGATACCCGACAGGGTGAAAGTGCCCGTTCCGGTCTTGGTCAGCCCGCCGCTGCCGGAGATCGCGCCGGAGAAGGTGGTTGAAGCGCCGTTCGAGCCCGTGGTCAGCGTCCCGGAGCCGAGCGCAACCGAACCGGCGCCGGCAAGCGAACCGAGGCTTTGATTGAAACCGGCGAGGTCGAGGACCGCGCTCCCGCCGACACTGAAGGCCGAGCCGGAGGCGAAGGCGCCAGCTGCGCCGGCGCGCAGGGTTCCGTTCGAGACGAGGGTTGCGCCGGTGTAGTTCGTCGAACCGGAGAGGCTGAAGGCGCCGCTGCCGGTCTTGGTCAGGCCGCCGCTGCCTGACATGCTGCCGGAGAAGGTGGTGCTCTGGCCGTCCGAACCCAGCGTCAGCGTGCCGGCTCCCAACGCCACGGTGCCGGCTCCGGCCAGCGAGCCGATGCCCTGGTTGAAGCCGGCAAGATCGAGCGTTGCGCCTGCATCGACGGTGAAGGCCGAGGCCGCCGAGAAAGCGCCAACCGCGCCGGCCTGGAGCGTGCCGGCCTGAACCAGCGTCGCGCCGGCATGCGTGCTGGTGCCGGAGAGCAGGAGCGTTCCGGCCCCGAGCTTGCTGAGGCTGCCGGCCCCGGAGAGCACGCCCGCCAGTTGCAGCTCGGTGCCGGTTGCCACGTCGATTCCGCCCGCGCCAGTCAACGTCACATGGCGCGACGTGCTGAAGCTCGCCGTGGTCGCAAGCGTACCGCCACTGAAGGTCAGCCCGCCCGCAGTACTGCCCAGATTGGCGTCTGACGACACCGCGAGCGTGCCTGCATTGATCGTGGTCCCGCCCGTATAGCTGTTGGTGCCTGAGAGCACGAGCGTGCCCGCGCCGACCTTGGTAAAGCTCGTGGCGACACCGTCGACCAGGTTGGAGGCGATCGTGGTGGTGGCGCCGGCCGCAACGTTGATCGTGCTGCCGCCGGCGACCCCGAAGCTCAGGGCGCCGCCGCTGAGCGCATAGCCGTTGCTGTTGAACTGCAGCGTGTCGAAGCTCTGCGTGCCCGACACCGTGACCGCGCCGCCGGTGCCCTGGAACACGCCGACAGAGCCGAACCAGGGCGTGTTGAGATCTGCCTGGCCGGGTTGGCCGGTCCAGTTCGTATTGCCGGCGTTCCAGGTGCCGGCACCGCCATCGACGCTGCCGTTGCCTGCAACATCGCTGCCATCCCAGAACTGCATGGTCTGGCCCGAGCCGATGACCACCAGATTGACCTGCGTCGCCGCATTCGAGGGCGCGCTGTAGACCGTGCCGGTCGCGCCCACGACCGAAGGCGCGCTCAGCGCCAGCGTGCCGAAGCTGCCGCTGATCGTGCCGCCGCCGGTGACGTCGAACAGACGATAATAGCCGGCCGAGGCGACATTGGCGGTCAGCGTGCCGCCGAGCGTCAGGTTGCCGGCCGCGCCGCTGCCGTTGACCACGATGTAATCGTTCGTAGCGCCGCCGACCACGCCCGGCGTATTAAGCTCGAACACGGTGTTCGAGCCGCTGCCGAGCGTCAGCGAACCGACCGTCAGCGTGCCCGGCGAGTTGCCGGCCGAGAGCGTGCCGCCGGAAGCGACCGTCACCGCCCCGGCGATCGTGCCCGAGCCTCCGAGCGTCGCGCCCGTGCCGACCGTAACCGCGGCGGACTCGAGCGAGCCATTCACCAGCAGCTTGCCGCCGTTGACCTGGGTCGCGCCGGTATAGGTGTTCGTGCCTGACAGCGTCATGGTACCGTTGCCGGTCTTGATGAGGCTGATCGCACCGGAACCGGCCATCGCGCCGGAATAGGTCGTGCTGGTGTTGTCGCTGCCGACCGTCAACTGGCGCGCACCAACCGTCACGTTGCCGGCTCCCGCCAGCGAGCCGATCGTCTCGTCATGATTGGCGATACGGAACGACGCCCCCGTGGCCACGGTCACCGCACTGAGATCACCGATGCCAGCACCCGCGCCGCTGACGAGCAACTCGCCCTCCATTACGCTGGTGGCGCCGCTATACGTGCTCAGGCCCGTGAGGGTCAGCGTGCTGGAGCCCCGCTTGGTCAGCGCACCCGTACCGCTGATGGCGCCGGAAAACGTGGCGGCGCTCCCCTGATTGAAGGCCAAAGTACCACTATTGGCCACGTTGGTGGCCGTGGGGATCGACCCCGACGCGCCGTCGCCGACCTGCAGCGTGCCCTGGGTGATGACCGTCGTGCCGCCATAGGTGCTGGCGCMGGTCAGAACAAGCGTGCCGGTGCCGCGYTGTTCGAGGCCGCCGGTGCCGGAGATGGTTCCAACGAACGTGACGACATCGGAGCGGTCGAACGCCACGGTACCGGCGGGATTTGAGGGGAAATTGGTCTGGATATCGCCCAATACCGAACCGGAGGTGGCCCCATTGCCGATGATCAGGGTCGCGCCGGTGACGAAGCTGCCGCCCGTATAGGTGTTCGCGCCCGTCAGGGTCAGGCTGCCGCCGCCACCGACGCCCAGTTGCCCGCTGCCGGACATGACGCCGGCATAGGTGCCCGCATTGGATCGGAAGAACATCACGCCCTCCGCACCCCCCGTCGGCGCGTTGTTGACGATATCCCCGGCGATCGATCCCGTGGTCGTACCGAAGCCGACATAGAGCGTGCCGGCTGAAACGGTGGTCAGGCCGGTATAGGTGTTGTTGGCAGTGAGCTGAAGCGAGCCCGTGCCCGTCTTGGTCAATGTGCCGGTGCCCGACACGGCTCCGGACAGCACGAGCCCGGCACCGGCCCCGGTCGCGTTGACGACCAGAGCGCCGGAATTGTCGATCGCGCCGCTCAAGGTGGTGTTCGCGCCGACATTCATCTGCAGCGTACCAGCCGAGATCGTCGTCGCGCCGCTGTAGCTATTGAGGCCGGACAGGGTCAGCGTGCTGGCGCCGAGCTTCGTCAACGAGCCCGTTCCCGTGATATTGCCGGAAAACGCCAGGTCGCTGCTGGGACTGAAGACCAGCGCGCCGCTATTGGCGACGCTGCCGAGGATCGAGCCGGTGCCAGTGATCTGCAGCGTGCCTGCCGTGATGCTGGTGTTGCCGGTGTAGGTATTGGCGCCGCCGAGCGCCAGCGTGCCGGCCCCGGTCTTGTCGAGCCCGGCGCTGCCGGCGATGACCGACTGGATCGTTGCGGTCGCACCCGAGGCGACCTCGACGATCGGCTTGGCGGCACTGAGGCTGGCCAGGGTCAGCGTGCCGCCACCGATCGTGTAGCCATCGGTGAGGAAATGCATCGGATAGGCTGTGACGCCGGCCCCATCCACGGTCACCGTGCCGGGCGTGCCCTGGAAGAAGGCCTCGTAGCCACCCCAGGCCTTTGCGGTCGTGCCGGCGGCATTGGTCCAGTTGGTCGTGGTGGCATTCCAGGTGCCGCTGCCGCCATTGACCGTGCCGTTCGGCGTGGTCAGTGCGCCGTTCCAGTAGCCGGTATTGGCCGCGACCAGGAGATTGACCTGGAATGCCGTCGAGGTGGTGTCGATGTCATAGGTGAATTGGATCGGAGCGGTGCCGATGACCATCGTATTGTTGGTCAGCCCGCCAACGACGTTGAACAGGCGATAGGTGCCGGTCGCGAGCGTATTGCTGGAATTGTCGATGTTCAGCGTGCCGTCGAGCACCAGGCCGTTGTTGCCGACCGTCACCAGCCCGGTATTGTTCCCGGCCCGGGTGACGGTCATATTGAGGCTGGAGTTGGCGGAAAAGGCGAGTCCGTCGAGCGCTGCGGCGCTGGTGGTCGTGGTGGTCGCCAGGGTCCCGCCATTGGCGATGGTCACTTGGCCATGGACGCGGCTCAACGCCGCGACGGCGAGCGCCGAGCCGCTCGCGACGGAGACGTTACCAGTCACCTCCGCAAGGCTGGCCATGGCCAGCGTGCCCTGTTGCACGCCCCAGTTGCTGGACCCGGTGTAGATGTTGTTCAGGGTCCAGGTCGAGGTGCCGGTCTTGGAGAAGGCCGAAAAGCCGTTGAAGCTGGTGGCGCTGGTGCCGATGCGGCTCAGATCGAATGCGGCATTGGTCGCGCCGCCGAGGACGAGCGTGCCGCCGGTCCCGTTCACCTTGGCGCCGCCGCTGAGGACGTAGCCGGCCCGTAATTCCAGCGTGTTGTTGTTGCCGTTGAACTGGACGGATGGGGCGAGCGTGCCGCCGCTGCCGCCGCCGGTGATCGTGCCGCTGGTGATGACGAGGTTGTTGTCACCAGAGACGAGCACACCGGCTGTGCCGGCTGTGTTGGCCCTGCCGCCGGTGATGGAACCGGCATTATTCAGGGTGTTGTAATGTCCGGTGATGGAGACGCCCGCGCCGCCGTTGTCCGGCCCGGACGTTGCAAAGAGCAAGTCACGGTTGGCACCGGCGATCGTGCCCCCAGCGTTATTGGTCAGGACGGTGCCGTTGGCGAGCGATGTGCCGCTGCCGCTCAGGATGACGCCGGCGCCGCTGGCGCCGCCCGGCGAGACATTCGAGTCGATGTCGTAGCCGCCTGCGCTGCCGCGGATCGTCCCGCTGTTGCTGACCGTCCCGCTCGCCCCCGAGATGACCAGTCCGGCGCCGCCCGCGCCCCCCGCACCACTGCCGGTGAAGGAATTGATCGTGTTGAGAAGTCCGCCGGTGCCGCCGCGCACCGTGCCGGTGTTGATGAATGAAGCCGAGTCCCCCGAAAGCAGGACGCCGATGCCGCCCGCGCCGCCCACGCCATTGGTGGCTCCAGACCCGAGAAAGCCGAGGAAACCGGCATCGCCGCCGGCGCCGCCGGTGATGGTGCCGCTGTTCGAGATTTGCAGACTGGTGCTCGCCGAGGCGACGCCCGCGCCGCCCGCGCCGCCATTGCCGAGATTGCCGCTGAAAGAGGAATTCGCGCTCCCGCCGGCGCCGCCGACGCCGCCGGTCACGGCGCCGCTGGTGGTTACCACCAGCGATGTGCCGTTGAGGACGAGGGCCGCACCGCCGCCGCCGCCGCCGCCGAGGCCGCCATCGCCGCCGCTGCCTGCCGCCCCAGTCCCGCCGATCGCGCCGCCGCCGCCGGACCCACCCGACCCGCCGGTTGACCCACCGCCTGGCCCGCCCGTTCCGCCGGCCGTGCCGCTGCCGCTGCCGCCAGCGGAACCGAACGCATTTTCACCACCACCCGCACCGCCAGCGGCGCCTGTCACCGTCACGGTGAGGCTGTTGGACGTGGTGAGCTGCAACCCGGTGCCGCCGCCGCCACCGCCGCCGCCGCCCGTGTCCGCGAAGCCTGTACTGGCCGCGCCGCCAGATCCATTGGGCGGGAGCGTCTGGCTCAGGGCGGGCGAGATCGTCAGAACGCTTCCGGCTGCCGTCATCGCAAGCAGCAGGACCGGCGCAAGGCAGGATGAGGCCAGCAGGGCACGACGACGCTGCGCGATGCGATTGCCCGCCTGGCTCAGGACAACAAGGCAGTCCACTCGCGAAGCACCGCGAATGGCCACGTGATCGACTTGTTCGCGTCTCACCCGAATCCCCCAGATCCCGGATTCGGCCAGACGGCGCAGCGCCGCAGGGAGAATCAGCGCCAGACTAGCAGGCCTCCGCCCGAGCACTGTCAGCCCGCGCTCGCAAACCCTTGATTCTGTGATTTGTTTTGGGCGTGTTGCCGCAAGGTAACAACCGGGAAGACCGGCCGGATGTGCCGACACGGCGCCAGACGCGTCGCGCCTCGACAGGATCGTTTCGCCGGAGAAGCCGCAACAGCCCCCGCTCCGGCCGGCATCGAAAGCCACTGGAAATGGGCCAGGCCCGCTTTCCTCATCCTGTCGCCAACCGGAGCGCCTAACGGCCGACGCTGCTCATCTGGTGCTGACGTAGCTGAAGCAGTCCCGCGGTTCGTCGCTGATATTCGGATGAACGGTCCAAAGCCTGAGCAGCGCTTCGCGCTGGAGTCCCGGCTTCTCCATCAACCGCCATCACCGTCTCGCAGCCCCCCACTGACGGAGCTGCGCTTCAACGCCATGCGGGGAATGCTGCGGATCATTCCCATGATGAGGTGTTGGGGGTCCAGGTCGAGGCGGTGCCGGGCGGACCTGGCGCGTCGGCGCCCCGGGCAAGGCGCGGCGGCGCGCGATCCCCGATCGAGGCAGGCTCGATCACGCTGCGTTTGGACGAGATCGGCCGAACGCAGAAAACTGGATCAACTCCAGTAGCTTAGAGAATTTCGTTGCCCCATTTCCGCAGCATGTTCTAGACCTGCATTAGGGCGGAGCGCAGCTGAAGCAGGTCCTCGCAAACCGTTTCCAGCTCCCGGACCGGGAAGCCCTTGCGAAGCGCCGGAACATGGTCGGCGAGCCTGTCGCCGAGGATGCCGGTGAAGCTGACATGGCCTTGCGGCGAGACGACGAGACCGTTCTCCTCCTCGAATGAGGCGTTCCAGGCAATCGCCTCGGCTTTGGCGACAGCGCTGGGAAGGTCGAGTTCGAGCGCCCCGTCGCTCAGCCGCACGGGATAGCCGCCCGGCAGCCCGTTCGGGCCGGGCACATGGCCGCGCCACGGCCTGCCGGCCGCCATGGCGAGCACCATGGGAACGCCGCTCGCCCCCGAGATTTCGATGACCGGCTCGGGGGTGAGTTGGATATCGGCGAAACGCCCGTAGACATCCGCGACCTCGGCGCCGTCGAGCCAGACGCGTGGCGCCCGCCCGCCGCGTTCCTCGGGCCGGCGGCGCCAGGCGGCCAGATTCTGGTAGTGCGCGAGGACCTTGAGATCGACCCCCGGTGGCGTGGCGGCCGAGCCGCCGAAGACGTTGGAGAGGATCGCGACATTGCCCATGCCGCAGGCGACGGCGTGGCCGAGCGCGACGATGATGCCGTTGACGACATCGGGAAAGCTGCAATTGACCAGCGTGACCGGCTTGCCGCGGGCGGTGATGGCGGCTGCGACGCGCGCGCTGATCAGGGCCTGGAAGACGGCGGTCGCGCTCAGGCCGCCTTCGGCGACGAGCTGCGTCCAGGCGTTGCCGCTCTGGGCGATGACCTGCGATGTCTGGATCGAGGCCGCCTGCACGACGATGCGGGGGTCCGTCGCCGCGAGCAGCGCGTCCGAGGCATCGGGCGCCAGGAGATCGATGGCGTGCGTCCGAAAGCGCGCCTTCTTGCCAAACAGCGCGGCACGGGCATTCGCGGCGGTGCGCAGCCAGTTCAGCCGCTCGCGATTGCGCCCGGCGATGATGACCTCGACAGCTTCGTCGGCCGTCGCGGCGATGTCGAAGGCGATGCGCGCGGCGAAGCCGCCGGTGCCCGAGATCAGGATATCGCAGCCGGCCATGTCAGTGTCTCATCGCGGTGGCACCCCGGTCCCAGCAGTCGTCGAGCCGGGGCGAGAGCTTGTGCTTCATGATGCGCTGGCTCGCCGTGCGTTCGAACTCGTCGACGACGGCGATGTAGCGCGGGTTCTGGTAAGGGGCGAGGCGCTTGCCGAGCCAGTTGGACAGCGCCTGGAGATCGATGACCTTGCCGTCGCGCGGCTTGACGAAGAGCTTGATGTCCTGCTCGCCGACATCCGCCGCCACGCCGATCATCGCGCAATCCTCGACCGCCTCATGCTCGGCGGCGACATGCTCGACCTCCCAGGCCGAGACGTTCTCGCCCCTGCAGCGCACGCTGTCCGTCATCCGGCCGTGGAAATAGAGGTTGCCGTCGGCATCGAACGAACCGAGGTCCCCGGTATGGAAACCGTCCTCGCGCAACGCCTTCGCCGTCGCCTCGGGATTGTCGAGATAGCCGGGAAAGATCGCGCCTTGGATGCTGGTCTCGATCACGATCTCGCCGCGCTCGCCGGTCGCCACCGGCCTGCCCTCCCCGTCCAGCAGCTTCACCGTGAACCAGGGCATCGGCCGGCCGACCGAGCCGGGCACGCCGGCGACGTTGCAGGTCGTCAGGCTCGAGGCCTCGGTCATGCCGTAGCACTCGCGGATCCCGATGCCGAAGCGGTCGCGGAATTGCGGCCAGATCTCGGGCGGGCAACCGCCGCCCCAGGCGATCCGCACGCCATGCTCGCGATCGAGCGGCGAAGGCGGCTGCTTGAGCAGGATCTGCAGGATGCCGCCGAGATAGTGGATATGGCTCGCGCCCTCCTCACGGACCTGGGCCCAGAAGCGGCTGGCGCTGAAGCGCTCGACCATGGCGAGCGTGATGCCGCGGATCATCGGCAGCGGCAGGAGCTGCGCACCGCCGATATGGTAGAGCGGCTCCCAGACGAAGAAGACCTCGCCCGGCCTTGCGTCGGACAGGCGGCCGACGCTTTCCGCCGCCAGCCGCAGCATGCGATGCGAGACGACCACGCCCTTCGGCCGTCCCGTCGTCCCGGATGTGTACATGATGGCAAAGACGGCATCGGCGGAGGGCGCCGGCTCGTCGAAGCGTTCGTTGCGGGCCAGGACGGCGTCGAGTTCGCCACCGGGCTCATGCAGGAGCTGCGGCAGCGCCGCTTCCGAGGCCATCGCCTCGGCGATCTGCGGCGCAAGCTCGGCATCGGCGACGACGAGGCGCGGCTGCGAATGCGTCAGCAGATAGCGCAGCCCCTCGCCGCGTTGCTGGGCATTGACCGGCACCCATGCGGCACCGGCCCTGGCCAGGCCGAAGACCACGGCGATCGTGGCGATCGAGTTGCGCATCATCACGGCGACCCGGTCGCCGGGCTTGATGCCGCGCGCCCTGAGATGCACCGCGAAGGCGGCGGAGCGCTGCTCGATCCCGGCATAGCTCACCGGCTCGCCGCAGAAGCGCGCATAGACAAGGTCCGGCTCGGCCGCGGCGCGCGCGGTCAGAAGGCCTACAAAGCCGTCATCATCGAAGGAGGTCATGCTCGGTCGCTGGTTCGGTCGATCAGGAAGGGGAGCGGAAGCGTTCCGCGATGAGCAGCATCGTCGTCACCACGATGAAGACGACCACGGAGACCGCTGCCAGCGTCGGGTTGAGCTGCAGGATCATGTCGTCCCACATCTGCTTCGGCAGCGTCGTCTTGACCCCGCCCGAGACGAAGATCGCGATGGTCAGCTCGTCGAAGGAGGTGATGAAGGCGAAGAGGAAGGCGGCGACGAGACCACCCTTCACCAGCGGGATGGTGACGCCGGTCAGGGTGCGCAGCCGGTTGGCGCCGAGCGTCGCGGCCGCCTGGTCGAGGCGCTGGTCATAGGTCTTGAGCACGGCGGCGATGGTGACCAGCGTGAAGGGGATCGCCAGCACGGTATGGCCGATGACGAGGCCGAGATCGGTCGCGATCAATCCCAGCCGCGCAAAGAGATAGAACAGCCCGACCGCGACGACGATGCGCGGCACGATCATCGGCGCGAGGAAGAGCGCGAAGATCAGCCCGCCCCAGCGCGTGCGGCTGTTAGCCAGCGCCAGAGCCGCGAAGCCGCCGATCGCGGTCGCCGCGAGCGCGGTGACGAAGGCAACCGCGAAGGAGCGGATCGTCGCCTGGATCCAGAGCGGCGAACTGAAATAGGTCTGGAACCAGCTCAGGCCATAACCGGGCGGCGGAAACTCGAGGAACTGCGACGAGGTGAAGGCGAGCGGGATGACGAGCAGCGTCGGCAGCACCAGAAAGGCGATGACGAGCCAGCAGAAGCCGGGCAGCAGCCCGGCACAGACGCGCTTGCCGAGCAGGGTTTGCGCCAGCCTGGCGAGATGGCCCGACAGGGTGGCGACGGCCGAGAGGATCGCGAGGCCGAGGTCGCGGATGCGCCCCGTGCTGACCTGGGCCGAACCGCCGGCGATGGTTGAGAGCCCGAAGAGCCGATCGTAGATCAGGCAGGAGACCAGGGCCGCCACCAGCATCATCGCCGACAATGCCCCGGCGAAGGACCAGTTCAGCAGCTCCTGCACCTGCGTGATGATGAGCTGCGCGAGCATCGTCTCCTGCCGCCCGCCGAGGAAGGCCGGCACGATGAAGAAGCCGAGCGAGGAAATGAAGACGAGCAGGCCAGCCGCGGCCACGCCCGGCAGCGAGAGCTTGAAATAGACCAGCCAGAAGGCGCGCGCCGGCGCGGCCCCGAGCGTCTGCGCCGCCTGGACGAGGCGCCGGTCGATTCCGGCCATCACCGGGAGCATGGTCATCACCGCCAGCGGCACCATGGCGTGCACCATGCCGACCATGACGCCGAACTGGTTGTGCAGCAGGGGCAAGGGCTCGTCGACGATGCCGGAGCCGGTCACCAGCGAATTGATGATGCCGTTGCGCCCGAGCACGATCATCCAGGCGAAGGTCTTGACGAGATAGCTCGTCCAGAACGGCACCATGACGAAGAGCAGCATGCGGCCGCGAAACATGTTCGGCAGGCGCGCGATCCAGTAGGCGAGCGGGTATCCGATCAGCAGCGACCACAGCGCCGTCCAGCCGGCGATGCGGAAGGTGATGCCGAGCACGCGCAGATAGACATCCGTCGCGGCGATCCGCTGATAGGCGCCGGCCGAGAAGGCCCCGCTCTCCGGATCGACGATGCTCAGGCCGAGCAGTTGCGCAACCGGATAGACGAAGAACACGGCCAGGAACAACAGGCCGGGTACCGCCAGCCAGAGCGCACTGAGGCGCAGCCTGGCCGGGCGCGCGGGCGCGCTGCTGAGGGTCACCGCACTCATGCGACCAGTACCGCCTTGTCGCGCGCCCAGCCGGCGACGATCCTCTCGTCGATCCCGGGCACCACGTCGTCGGGCCCCAGGCGCAGCACGAGCGGGCTGCCGTCGTCGAGCGCGGCGATGACGCGGGTCTCGGAGCCCGCATAGACCACCTCGCGGACGCAGCCGTTCACGGCGTTGCCGTCCTGGGCGCCGAGATGCAGGTTTTCCGGGCGGATGACGAGGGCGGCGTCCTGGCTCTGGCAGCGCGCGCCGCTCGGCAGGGCGAAGCGCCCATGCACCGTCTCGATCGTGCCATTGCCGTCCCAGCGGCCGCGGAAGATGTTGGAGATGCCGATGAAATCGGCCGCGAACGCCGTGCGCGGGCGCTCGTAGATGTCGCGCGGCGTGCCGAGCTGCTCGATCTTCGCATGGTTCATCAGGCAGATGCGATCGGACATCGCGAGCGCCTCTTCCTGATCATGCGTGACATAGACGATGGTGGCGCCGCTCTCGCGGTGCAGCCGCTTGATCTCGATCTGCATGTGCTCGCGCAGCTTCTTGTCGAGTGCGCCGAGAGGTTCGTCCATCAGGATGATCGAGGGTTGGTAGACGAAGCAGCGCGCCAGCGCGACGCGCTGCTGCTGGCCGCCGGACAATTCGCGCGGGAACCGCCCGGCGAGATGGCCGAGATGCACCATGTCCAGCGTCGCCGCGACACGGCTTGCGACCTCCGCGCTCGCGCATCCCCGCATCTTCAGCGGAAAGGCGATGTTCTCGGCCACGGTCAGGTGCGGGAACAGCGCATAATGCTGGAAAACGAGCCCGATATCACGCTGGTGAACCGGCGTGGCCGACTGGTCGCGGCCGTCGATCACCACCCGCCCCTCGCTCGCCTCGACCAGCCCGCAGATGAGCTGCAGCAGGGTGGTCTTGCCGGAGCCCGAAGGCCCCAGCAAGGTGAGGAACTCGCCCTCGGCGACGCTGAGCGAACTCGGCTCGAGGGCGGTGGTCGCGCCGTAGCGCTTGCACAGGCCCTCGACGACGAGCTTGGCCGTCTTCGGTTGGGTCGCGGTCATGCCTGCGCTCGTCGCCATCGGATCAGGCCAGGAGCCAGGAGTTGAAGCGTTCGGTGACCTTGGAGCGATTGGCGCTCCACCAATCCTCGTTGGCGATGGCCATCAGCTTCAGATTCTCCGGCGAGGTCGGCAGGACCTTGGCGCGCTCGGCGGGAATCGTCTGATAGGCGTCGAGATTGGTCGGGCCGTAGGCGAGAACCTCGGTGAAGACGGCCTGCGCCTTGGGGTCCGAGCAGAAGCGGATGAACTGGCGGGCGACATCGGCCTTGGGTCCGCCCTTCGGCAGGCCCCAGCCCTCGATCGAATAGAGCCCCTGGTTCCAGACGATCTTGGCGGGCGTGCCGCCGTCGATCGCGGCCTGCAGGCGCGCGTTCCAGCCCGGCAGCATGTCGACCTCGCCGCTTTGCAGCAGCTGTGTCGACTGCGCGCCGCCTGTCCACCAGACCGCGACATGCGGCTTGATCTTGTCGAGCATCTTGAAGGCCCGGTCGATATCGAGCGGGTAGAGCTTGTCGAGCGGCACGCCGTCGGCGAGCAGCGCCTGTTCGATCGTGTCGATCGGGTTCTTGCGCAGGGCGCGGCGCCCCGGGAACTTCTCGACATTGAAGAAATCGGCCCAGCTCGCCGGGGCATTCTTCACCCGGTCGGTGCGGTAGGCGAAGATCGTCGAATAGACATCCGTCCCCATGAACTCGGGCGAGATCGCTTCCGGCATCAGCCTGGGCACATCGGCATGCGCGAAGCCGATCGGATCGAGCAAGCCCTGCGTCTTCAGGATATCGCGCGCCGAGAGCGTCAGCGTGCAGACATCCCAGGTATAGGACTTGGTCTCGACCATCGCCTTGAACTGGGCGGTGGGCTCCGCTTCGCGGGCGACGTTGACGACCTTGTTGCCGGTCGCCTTCTCGAAGGGGTCGTAGAAGGCCTTGCGGAAAGCCGGCCCGAACGGCCCACCGGGGTCGGCGACCGTGATCTGCGTGGCGGCACGCGCCGTGCCGGTGAGATAAGGTGCTGCAAGCGCGCCCGCAGCTGCGCCGCCCGCCAGTTGCAGCAGGGTGCGCCGCGTCGGCTTCGTCATCGTGTTCGTCATCTTCATCTCCCCTTTTTCAGCGGTTTTCCGCATGTCCCCGTAGGTGATCAGATCGTCAGGCCCGCCATCCCGTCAGGCGCGTGGTTCCGTCAGGCGCTTTTGCGTGCAGCCCGGATCGCCAGGAATTGCTCCATCATCCGGGCCGGCTCGCCCGTGCCGTAGGCCTCGCGCTGGTTGCGGATGCCGGCAACCAGGCACTCGCGGAAGCTTGCCTCGGTGACCTCGCGGAAGCGGGCCTTGTTGAGGCGCATGGCGACGGGCGGCTTGCCGGCCAGCTCCTGCGCCAGTGCAAGGGTCGCCTCCATCACCTTGTCCTTCGCCACGACCCGGTTGATCAGGCCGATCCGGAAGCATTCGTCGGCATCCATCATCCGCCCGGTCAGGGTCAGGTCGATGGTGCGGGCGATCCCGATCATCTCGCGCATGATCCAGGGGCCGGTCACCGAGGCGATGCCGGAGTTGATCTCCGGCTGGCCCATCGTGACGCCGGCATGGCCGATGCGCAGATCGCAGAGCAGCGCGACCTGGAAGGCCGAACCCGCCGCCACGCCGTTCAGCGCCGCAACGAGCGGCTTCGAGAGCGAGCGGATCCGGTCGTAGAGCCGCTCCCACTCGCCCATCCACAATTCCGCGCGGTCGGGATCGAAGGTCTTGGTCTCGTTGAGATCCTGGCCGGCCCCGAAGGCGCGGTCGCCGGCGCCGGTGAGGATGATGGCGCGCACTGCCTCGTTCGCTTCGAGCTCGTCGAGCCCCTCGACGAGGCGCGACCGCATCGGCGCGTTCCAGGCGTTGAGTATCTCCGGGCGATTGAGGGTCAGGATGCCGACGGCGCCACGCAGTTCGACCAGAACAGAGTCCTTCATACCGCTCTCCGATGAATGTTTATTGTTATGCGATAACTTCTATTGAATAATCTGCGCGAAAGGCTCACCTTGTCAAGGCCGTTGGCCACGGCCATTGATTGAGCCAGGAGAACAGCCCCCGATGACGATGCCGGAAGCGACACAGAACGGCCGCAGGAAAGCGGCGGCACCAGCCGATCAGGCCGGGCGCAAGGAGGATGCGCTGATGGTCAACTCGGTCGAGAAGGCCTTCCGGGTGCTGTCCGCCTTCGGCCGCCAGCACCAGACGCTCAACCTGTCACAGGTCGCCTCAGAGACGGGGATGGATGTCAGCGCCGCGCAGCGCTTCACCCACACGCTGACCCGGCTCGGCTATCTCCGCAAGGATGCGCAGACAAAGCGCTTCGAGCTGACCGCGAAGACGCTCGATCTCGGCTATCATTTCGTGCGCAGCAGCCGTCTTCTCGACCGGGCGATGCCCTATCTCATGCATCTGAGCAAGGAGACGGAGGAGACGGTCAATCTCACCGTGCGCGAGGGAACCGAGATCATCTTCGTCTCGCGCTTTCTCAGTCGCCATGTGCTGAACACCGACGTCATCATCGGCACGCGGATGCCGGCCTATTGCACCGCGCCGGGCATCGCCATGCTCTCGCGCCTGCCGGAGGACGAGGCGATGGCGATCATCGACGCCTCCGACCTCCAGGCCCACACGCCCTCGACGACCTGGCAGCGCGATGCCCTGCAAGCGAAGCTGCGCCAGGCGGCGGCGCAGGGCTACGCCACCGCCTTCGAGGAGGTCTATCTCGGCGACGCCTCGATCGCCGCGGTGATCGTCGATCATCACGGCCGTCCGGAGGCCGCCGTGAACATCGCCACCTCGACCTCGCGCTATAGCCATGCGGAGGTCGTCTCCCGGTTTTCCTCCCTGGTCATCGCCACCGCGCACGCGATCTCGCGCGTCTGAACCGCAAGCACGAGGCGCTTGACGGTCGACGCGTGTTTTATCAATATTCGAAAACTATTATCGCATTGAAATAACTCCTGGACCCCGCATGGACGCTCCGAAGGCCCAGTTCCGCCGCGTGGCAGCCCGTACCGGGCCCCCCGCGACGCTCAGCTTCGACGGCACGACCATCCCGGCGACGAGTGGCGACAGCGTCCTCGCCGCGCTGCTGGCGAACGGCGCGCTGCTCCGCCGGCTGGAATTCGGCGGCGAGCCGCGGGCCGGCTTCTGCCTGATGGGGGCCTGCCAGGATTGCTGGGTCTGGAGCGCTGAAGGCGGCAGGCTCAGGGCCTGCACCACAAAGGTCGCCGACGGCATGGTGCTGTTTGCCGAACCGCAGCCTGTGGCTGGCGCCCATGGCTGACATCGTCATCATCGGCGCTGGCCCGGCCGGCATCAGCGCGGCCGAGGTGCTTTGCGCACAGGGGCTGCGGCCCATCCTGATCGACGAGGGCGCGCGGGCGGGCGGGCAAGGCTATCGCCGGCCGGCCGATGATCTCGCGCTCGACATGACCAGGCTGATGGGTTCGGAGGCCGGGAAATACGTTGCGTTGCATCGCCGCTTCGCGGCCTTGCGCCCGAAGATCGATTACCGCCCGCGGACGCTGGTCTGGGCCATCGACGGCAACCAGCTGCATCTGCTGTGCGACGCGCGGGCCGAGACGCTCGCTTTCGACAGGCTGCTGATCGCCAGCGGCGCGATGGACCGGGTGGCGCCCCTGCCCGGCTGGACCCTGCCCGGCGTGTTCACGCTCGGCGGCGCCCAGGTCGCGCTGAAGGATCAGGGCTGCCTGATCGGAAGCCGCGTCGCCTTCCTCGGCTCGTCGCCCCTGCTGGCGCTGGCGGCGAAGCAGTATCGCGACATGGGCGCGCAGATCGCCGTGATCGCCGATACGACGCCCTTCGCCGCCAAGGCCGCCACGATCCCGGCCCTGCTGCGAGCGCCCCGGACGCTGCTGCGGGGCATCTGGTACATGGGCGCGTCCCTCCGCGCCGGCACCGAGATGCTGCACGGCGTGACGCCGATCGCCGTCGAGGGCGCGGACCGCGTCGAGGCTCTGGTGCTGGCCGATGCGCGTGGCCGCGAACGCCGCTTCGCCTGCGATGCCGTCGCGCTCGGCTACGGCCTGAAGCCCGAGACGCAACTGGCCGACCTGGCGCGGGCCGAGTTCGCCTATGACCCGGATTTCCGGCTGCACCTGCCCAGGATCGACAGCCTGGGCCGGGCGAGGCCGGGCCTCTACCTCGCCGGAGACGGGGTGCGGATCGGCGGCGCCGACGCGGCCGAAGCGAGCGGCGCGCTCGCCGCCCACGCGATTCTCGCTGATCTCGGCCATCCGCAGGATAGCGAGGCGGTGCGGCGGCTGGCACGGCAGGTCGAGCGCCTGCGTGCTTTCCAGCTCGGGCTGGCGCGCGCCTTCGCCTGGCCGGCGGCGCAGATCGCCGTCCTGCCGGATTCCGTGACGCTGTGCCGCTGCGAGAACGTGACGGTCGGCGAGGTGCGCGCGGCGATGGAGAAGGAGCTCGGGCCGATCGAGGTCAACCGGGTCAAGGCGATGACGCGCTGTGGAATGGGCCGCTGCCAGGGCCGGGTCTGCGGCCCTGCCCTGCAAGAGATCGTGGCGGCGAAGAGCGGGCAGGATGGCGCTTGCGCCGGGCGGCTGCGCGGCCAGGCCCCCGTCAAGCCGATTGCGCTCGCGGCAGCCGGGGATGCGGCATGAGCGAGCGCACGAGCGATGTCGCGATCGTCGGCGGCGGGCTGATCGGCGCCTGGACCGCCTTCTTCCTGGCGCGGCGCGGGCACAGCGTGACCGTGATCGAGAAAGGCCTGGTCGGCGCCCAGTCGAGTGGCGTCAACTTCGGAAACCTGCGGCTTCAGGGCCGCTTTCCCGGGCAGTACCCGCTGTCCCTGCGCTCCCAGGCCCTCTGGGAGGATTTCGATGCCCTGATCGGCGAGGAGTGCGAGTTCGAGCAAACCGGCCATCTCTATCTCGCCTATGACGAGGCGGAGCAGGCCAAGCTCGAGGGCTATGCCGGGGTCTCGGAATCCTACGGGCTGGCGATCGAGCGGGTCGGACCTGCCGAGCTCCGGCGGCGCTGGCCCTGGCTCGGCGAACGGGCCGTCGCCGCCACGTTTTCGGCACGCGACGCCACGGCCAATCCCAGGATCGCGACGCCGGCCGTGGCGCGGGCCGCGGCCAGGCTCGGCGCCGTCATCCGCGAGAACACCCGCGTCACCGCCGTGGATCGCGCGGGCGACGGCTTCGCGCTGACGCTCGCCGATGGCGCGCGGCTGAGCTGCGGCGCGCTCGTCAACTGCGCCGGCGCCTGGGCGCTCGACATCGCGGAGCGGTTCGGCGAGACCGCGCCGGTCTTTCCGGCCGGCCCGCCGCAATTCGTGACGGAGCCGTTTCCCTACGCGATCGGGCCCTCCGTCCAGGCGATCGACGGGTCGGTGATCTTCCGGCAGATCCCGCGCGGCAACATCATCCTGGCCGGCTATCCGCGCACGGCGGCCGATCCGGAGGCGAACCGGGCCCCCGT
Organism: Allobosea sp. 05T433; assembly: GCF_056396065.1. Lineage (NCBI taxonomy): Bacteria > Pseudomonadati > Pseudomonadota > Alphaproteobacteria > Hyphomicrobiales > Alloboseaceae > Allobosea > Allobosea sp. 05T433. The sequence goes on from NZ_JBFTKS010000046.1 coordinate 27,072, forward strand.
CCCTCCCGCCAAGACGCTGGCGGCGATGCGGGCGCTGGCGCGTGTCGCGCCGATGCTCGCGCATTGCCATGTCATCCGCGTCTGGTCCGGCATCGAGGCCTATCTGCCAGACATGATCCCGGTGATCGGGCCGAGCGAGACGACCGCCGGGCTGTTCCATGCCTTCGGCTTCTGCGGCCACGGCTTCCAGATCGGCCCCGGCGTCGGATTATGCCTCAGCGAGATGATCGTGGACGGCGCGACGCAGACGCCGCTGGAGCCCTTCTCGATCGGGCGCTTCCGCCAGGCAGCCACCGTCAGCGAGAAATTCCGCAAGGAGTTCGACTGACGCCCTCAAAGCGCGCTGCCGATCCTGCGGAAGCCCGCCAACGACCAGCACGGGCTGGCGGTTTTCCGGGATCATGGGCATGACCGGGATCGGCCGGGAGCTGCTCATCGCGGCCGCCGCGCGGCCGAGATCGCCGGGGATCTTGCCAGTCGATGTTGCCAGTCGATGTTCCCTCGGATCTTGCCCTTGTATCCAAGCGACAGGGACAGGCGCGGTTCCGTCGCGGCACGGATGATCGCCTTCGTCGCCTGGTCGCCCGCCCCCCCTGAGAGAGCCATCGGAGCCTCTATTCGTCGGGGGCGCAGCTATGTTGCGGCTCTGGTAGCGGGTCTTGCGCGAGTGTGCGCGCAGCGCCTTCCGGCGCCACGCGAAGCCACGCGTCTCTCAGATCGCCGGTCGAAAAACAGCGAGCAGGATGGGGCTCGCCGCCGAAGACGTGCCGCTGCGATGCGTTAAAGGATCGGCCCGAAAAGTGGATTGCGGTTTTCGGGGCAAAGCCGATGCTAACACAAAAGGTTAGATCATCGGGGCGGATACGATGTCCGGTCCGATGAGCTAGCTGTGAGCTCTCAATAGGTTGTCCATCCGGTCCCGAGCGAGGAAGCTGAGGTTGCGAAGCTTCAGACCCCTCGGAGGAACCGGATGAACATCCACAAGAATGCCCGGCTGACGCAGTTGGGTCGAGAGCGGATCGTGCGCATGGCGGCGGCAGGCACGGCCTCTCGCGTGATCGCCAGGGCGGCCGGCGTCAGCCTCAAGACCGTCCATAAATGGATCGCCCGTTTCGCCGCCGAGGGCATGGCCGGGCTGGCGGACCGCTCGTCGCGTCCGCGCCGGCTGCATCGCCCGACGCCGGCAGGCCAGGTCGAGCAG
>NZ_JBFTKS010000047.1:0-27724 GCF_056396065.1 Allobosea sp. 05T433
CCGGCCTCGCCCGCCCCGGCGGCCCAGGCCGCCCAGGCGGTGTTGGCGGACCGGGAGGCCCAGGCGGCGTTGGCCGGCCAGGCGCCCCGGGTGGCGTTGGCGGCATTGGCGGCCCCGGGCCGGCTGGCGGCGTTGGTGGTCCCGGAGGGTCCGGCGGCATCGGTGGCGTCGGCGGTCCAGGGGGCCCAGGCGGCGTTGGCGGCATCGGTGGCCCAGGAGGCCCGGGCAGCGTCGGTGGAGCATTGGGCGGTGCGGCGGCAGGCGCGATCGGCGGCGCGGCGGCTGGGATGATCGGCCAGCGTCCGTCCCAGCAACCCGCCCGTCCCGATGCGCGGCCCGGCCAGGATCGCCCCCAGGGCGGGGCCGGACAGGGGCGACCGCAGGCCGACGCAGGCCGACCCGCGACGCGACCGTCGGGCCCCGAGCGGCCCTCGGCACGGCCTCCGACGGCACAGGCGCGACCAGCGGCGCCGCAGGGCGCGAGACCTCGCCCGACACCAAGCCGGACCGCCTTTGACGGCATCGATGCCGGCCGAGGCGCGGCGGCCTATGGCAATCGCGGCGCAGCCAGCCGTGGGCAGATCAGCATGCCGGCGGGCCGCGGCGGCGGAGGCGGAGGCGGACAGATCGGCGGCGGAGGTCGCGGCGGCGGCGCTCACATCGGCGGCGGCGGCCGTGGCGGCGGTGGACATATCGGCGGCGGCGGTGGCCGCGGGGGCGGTGGTGGCGGTCGCGGTGGACGGCGCTGATTGGGGGACATGATCATGGCACATCACGCTCGGTTTTCAGTCCCGGTCTCGCTCGCTGTCCTGATGATGGCGGGCCCTGCCGCAGCCCAGCAGAGCTTCCCCTCACCCGATGCGGCGTCCGCTGCGCTGGTCGAGGCGGCGCGGGCGCGCGAGCCTGGCGTGCTCGATCGGATCTTCGGGCCGGGGGCCCGCGACGTGCTGAGCACGGGCGATGCCACGCTGGACCGCGAGCGACTCGACCGGTTCAACGAAGCTGCGGCGGAATCCGTCACGCTGACACCGCGCGGCGACGCCGCTCGGATCTTGACGCTAGGGAAGCGAAAATTCGAGTTCCCAATCCCGATCGTGCGGCGCGGCGAGGCCTGGATGTTCGATGTCGCGGCCGGTCGGGACGAGATCCTCAACCGCACCATCGGCGAGAACGAACTGCGCGCCATCGAGGCCTGCCAAGCCTATATCGGCGCCCAGCGCGAGTATTTCCGCACGGACCATGATGGCGACCAGGTGCGCGCATATGCCCAGAACCTGATCTCGACGCCCGGCACGCAGAACGGGCTGTACTGGCCGAGAACCGGGCAGGCCGATGTCAGCCCACTCGAGGGCGCCCTGAGCGAGGCCCTGCTGGATCGCGGATACCGGACCTATGCCGGCTATCGCTTTCGAATCCTCAAGGCACAAGGACCCTGGGCACCCGGCGGCGCGCATTCCTATGTCGTCAACGGCAACATGATCGCTGGCTTCGGCCTCGTGGCCTGGCCAGCCGAATGGGGCAAGACCGGCGTCATGACCTTCATCTGTGGACATAACGGGGTCGTACTGCAGAAAAATCTCGGCCCGAAGACCAGCGCGATGGCGGAACGCCTGCTGCGCTACGACCCCGACCGCAGCTGGGCCCCGGTCGAATAGGTGGGCGCGCGCGGCAGCATGCCCGATATCGACGAACGAACGGGCCATGGCCGCCGGCCGCTCCATAGTCTCGACAACTCCAAGTAACCGAGGAGAAAGTGAGGGCCTGTTCCACTGCTGTAACGATGAAGCCCCCGTGGTTCGCACTGGCCTCGCGCCGCGCTCATCCAGGATTCGTCATGCATCCCTCGGTAGAACTTCMTGCCTTGATCCTGGCCGCTGCCTGGCTGGTCGTCCTCATTCGATCGCGAGGGCTCGCGCTGGCCGTCCAATTGCTGATTGGCCTGATCTACCCGTTCCTGTGGTTCGCCTATGGGCTGATCGACGCGCCCCTGCCCATTCTCGTGCCATACGTCCTTGCGGCAGGGGCGGTGGTCTACGCGCTTCGGGGCGATAAGGGCCCGCTCGTCTTGAAGTCGTCCTACGTGATGTCTGCGACACTCGGGGTGCTCACGGTCGCTCTCCTCGAATACTGGCAGCACCTGCCAGCAGGCTAGTGGACGTCACCGCGAGACGACTTGCGGTAGCGCCTGCGCCTTTGGCCCCCGAGTGGATTGCGCGCGCTGGAGCGGTTCCCGCGAGCCATCGAGTTCCCGTTCCGCCACCGGTGCCGTGGCCCCGAGAATGAACAGCCTGGTGCCGAGGTTCCGATCCCTCCTGCCGTGCCGTCGTTCCCGGGCACCGGATCAACTGGAGAGACGAGGGCGCCCCTTGAAATTGGCGATCAGCTCGGCGAGCGGGATCAGCCGATGCGAAACCATACCGCCAACCGGGGCGGAAGGGCTCGTGAATATCGCAAAGCCAGTGGCCTGAACAACCGGGGCAAGCTCCGGCAGCGAGAAGGCCATCTTCATCAGCTCGAACGTCTCGCCGGCATCGGCGACGCGCCCAATATGCAGCCGCACGGCTTCCGCAGTCTCTTGGGGCGATGCGCGAAGCAATTGCCCAAAGGCATCCGCCGCGGCCCAGACAGCGGCGTAGAATGCCAGCGTGTTGTCGAACATGCGGCGGGCATCGCCATGACCAGACGCGGCGCTGATTTCAGCGGCGGAGTGGAGCATGCTGATGAAGGCTTCCAGCCGGCCAGCAATCTTGGTCGCCTTCGACCGACGGGAAAACTCGTTGAACATCGTCGCGTCCATCGTTTGGGCTGAGGACGCGATCATCCGCGCAGGCGAAATCGGACAGACCGCAGCGTAAATTTTCATTGTCGAAGCTGCGCTAACACAGCGCTTCGCGCTGCAATTTGCGCCTTCACGCCAATAAATTGCTATTCTCGGCCAAGTGCCGACAGCGCTTGCCCACCAGCCTCGCAAGGTCAGCCGCAAGCGTTCTGCCCGCGAACCTGCAGGCATGTCCGGCGGCCATGCGAATACCTGAATCAGCAGAGTCCCTTACGCGCGATATCTCAACGTCCACAATAAGGTGAGAACCGCTCTCGCGACCAAATTATGGGTCTTCCCTGCCAAGGTTTCGTCCTGTCGGGCCGCGATCTGTCTGACCATCATCTGCGTCCACAACAGGTCTCGGCCAAGACGATTGAGGAATGGCCCGCACTGTTACACTCTCGTTGACGGGGGGATGGGCGGCGATGCTGGATGCGAACGAATTTGGGGATGCGGTCGCCATGCTCTACGAGGCCGCCGCCGTTCCGGAGGTCTGGCCGACGGCGATCGCGCGGTTGGCGGAGATCGCCGGCTGTACCGGGGGGCTACTCTTCGTGCATTCCCGACAGGGCACGAACTGGGTCGCGTCGAGGGAGTTTTCGCCGGTCTTCCAGCGCTTCCTGGATCAGGGCTGGATGGACCGGAACGCCCGCATGGCCGGTCTTCTGGCGCATGGCGGGACCGGGTTCGTGACCGATCACGACCTCTTCACAGAAGACGAGCTGGCCGAGACCGCGCTCTACCGCGATTTCCTGCGGCCCGAGGGCTATGGCTGGGGCACGGCAACGAATGTGCGTTCGTCCTCGGGCGAGACCATCGTCTTCACACTGGAGCGCAAATTCGAGCTGGGTCCGGTCTCCCGTCGCGAGACAGAACTGCTCGACAGCGTCCGCCCGCACCTCGCGCGGGCCGCGGTTCTGGCCTCGAAGCTGCAGATGCAACGCGCTCAGGTCAGCCTCGATTCCTTCGAGAAGGCCGGTTCTCCGGCTGCCCTGGTCGGCACCGGCGGCGCGCTCTGCGCGGCCAATCCGGGCTTCGAGGCGCTGATCGGGCAGATCGTCGTCAGGGCAAGGGACAAGATCGCGCTTGAGGATCCCCGTGCGAACGCGCTGCTGCAAAAGGCGCTGGCCGATCTCGGGCAGGACCGGGTTGGCGATACCCGCTCGATCCCGGTGCCCTGCCGGGGGGATCGCCCCGCGTTCATCGTCCATGTGCTGCCGGTTCGCCGCCAGGCGCGGGATATCTTCTCGCGCGCCCAGGCCCTGCTCGTCATCACGACAACGGCCCGAAGCCTGCGGATCGAAGCCTCGCTGCTGTGTGAGCTCTACGATCTGACCCGGGCGGAGGCAGCCATCGCCGGCGGGCTCCTGGAGGGCAGCACGGTCGAGCAGCTCGCACTGTCGCGCGGGGTCGGCCGGGAGACGGTTCGCGGCCAGGTCAAGGCAGTGCTCGCGAAAACCGGCAGCCGCTCGCAGGCCGACTTCATCAGGCGGCTGGCTCCGTTGACGCTGTCGGCCTGAGCAGCGGGCCAAGGCGGGCATCACCAAGCCGGGCGGCGCCGGGCTTTCGGTCGGGCCGCCTTGCCCCCGCCTCCTGAGTTGGGAGTGAGCAACAGCCTGTCGGAGGCCGGGATGGCTTGGTCGGAGACGGTGCAGAGGGCCGCGCGATCGGCGGCCCTCCTCTTGTTCACCTTGAGCTTCCGGCCAGGGCCGATATCCCCGGAATCATTCTCGCGGGCTGTTGGCCAGGCGTCCGGTGTCCGGCCGGTCCAGATCGAGATGCCGGGTTTCCGGGATCAGGAAGCCGGTCAGCAAGGTGATCGCGGACACGACCATGAGATAGACGAGGAACAGCGAATGCTGGCCCTGCTGGGCGAGATAGGTGTTCACATAGGGCGCGGTGCCGCCGAAGATCGCGGTCGCCAATGAGAGCGGCCCGCTCACCCCGGTCGCCCGGATCTCGGTGGGAAACACCTCGGCCCAGACCGCCGTGTTCACCCCGAACAGGCAGGCCAGGATCAGCAGCGCCGCGATCATCGCCGAGAGCAGTCCGCTGAACTGGTTGGTGATCATGCCGTCCAGGGTGAAGGTCAGGGCGATGAAGCCAAGCCCGAACAGGATGATGAAGGGCCGCCGTCCGAACCGGTCGGCGAGCCAGCCGACCAGCGGGATCGCGGCGAAGAAGACCGCTTGCGCGATGAGGCTCGCCGTCAGTGCCGACTTTGCATCGAGGCCACGGCTGATCTGGGCGAAGGTCGGGCTGTAGATCAGCCAGGTGTAGAACATGATCGAGCCGCCGGCGGAGAGGCCGAAGACCACGGCGACGCCGCGCCAGTTCCGTGCAAGCGGGGCCAGGCCCGTCGTCTTGGCGGCCTGCTTCTGCTTCTTCTCGAAGCTGGCCGTTTCCGTGAGCTTGCGCCTGAGGTACAGGCCGTAGAGCCCGAGCAGCCCCCCCATCGCGAAGGGGATGCGCCAGCCCCAGCTTTCCAGGGCCGCCCGTTCGAGATTGGCATTGAGCAGGAGACCAGTGCAGGTCGCGATCATCGTGCCGAGCACGACGCTCATCCACGACGTGCTGCCATAGAGCGCGCGCCGGTGCGACGGTGCGCGCTCGACGAGATAGGTCACCGATGTGCCCATCTCGCCGCCATGGGCGATGCCCTGGGCGAGGCGTGCAACCAGCAGGACGACGGAGGCAAACAGGCCGGCCGAGGCATAAGTCGGGGCGCAGGCGATGACCACGCTGCCGCCGGCCGTCACCAGCATGGCGAGCGTCAGGCTGCGCTTGCGGCCGACGCGGTCGGCGTAGAGCCCGAAGATCAGGCCACCCAGCGGCCTGGTCAGGAAACCGGCCGCGAATACGGCCAGAGCCGCCAGCAACGCGGCCGATTTATCGTTCGACGGAAAGAACTGAAGCGCGAAATAGGGAGCGAAGATCGTATAGATCGCCCAATCGAACCATTCCAGCGTATTTCCGAAATTGACTGCGATCAGATCCTTGATGCGACGTGAAGTCGGGGCGCGATCCGCCAGGGATAGCTCGGCCGTTGACATGGAATTCCCCTCTTATTGCTTGGTTCTTCGGTTCAAAAATCGGTGAAACCGTCAGCGCAAGGTGGAGCGCCCTTCCAGCCCTTGCCGCGCGTCTCCGTCCGCGCCCGGAACCCGCATCTCGAAGATGTCCTTGACCACCGTGTAGTCAAAATAGCCGAGGCGAGCGATCGGCTTGATCTTCTCGATGTCGAGCTTTCCACTCGGCAAGATGACGGCGTCATCGATATGGATCTTCTCGACCTGGGCGAAGACGATATCGATGGAGCCGACGGGAGAATTGCCTTTGATCCGGTGAGTGCTGACATATCTGCACTCGAACTTGACCGGGCTTTCCCTGACCATCGGAATGCGGGCGTTATCGGCGTATTCCCGGGTGACGTTCAGGCGATCGAATTCGCTCTCATGCGCGGGCAAGGCCATCGCGCTGATGTTCACGGCCTCGCGCAGGTCGAAGGTCGCCATGTTCCAGACGAACCAGCCCGTCTCCTCGGCATTGAGGACCGTGTCCTTGCGGCGACCGTCTGGATACTGGTTCGCTGAGAACATCACCATCGGCGGGTCGAAGGTGAGGTTCTGCCACTGGCTGTAGGGCGCGATGTTCTCGACGCCGGCTGCGCTGACGCTCGACAGCCAGCCGATCGGCCGCGGCACCGTGCAGCTCTTGAATGGCGAAAACGGCAAGGGACTGGGCTCGAGATGGGGGGCGTATTTCAAGGATCATTCCTCCGGCGACGACATTGAACATCGATAATATGCGACCGATATATCGGATGAATAATGGTTTGGAAAGCCGGCGCGGATGAGGTAGGCGGAATCGAACGCCGCTGCGGATCTGCGCAGCGACACAGCACGGCGCGGAAGGGTGAGATGAACCAGTCGGAAGAAGCCGTCGCCGTGCTGCAACGCCTGATCGTCCGGGGCGAATTGAAGCCCGGCTCGATGGTCTCGGAACGTCATCTGATGGAGTTGACCGGGCTCGGCCGGACGCCGGTGCGGGAGGCGATCCAGCGCCTCGCCCTCAGCTACATGGTGCGGATCCACCCCAACAAAGGCATCGAAATCCCCGGCATCTCGATCGAGGATCAGCTCAGCGGCCTGGAGGTGCGGCGCGCCAACGAACTGCTCGCGGTGGAGCTTGCCTGCGCGCGCGCAACGCAGAAGGACATTGCCGCGATTGAAAAGTTGGCGGCCGTGCTTGATGGCGAATTCACGCTGCACGACTATTCAGAAACGGTCGGGCAGACTCACGCGCTGATCATCGAGGCGGCGCATAATCCCTATCTCGYGGCCCTGATGACGCCGCTGCAGTCCCTGTCGCGGCGCTTCTGGGTCATGCATGTGCGCGACGAGCAGCAGGAGATCGCGCGCGGCAAGCGGCTCCACCAGCAGATCCTCAAGGGCATCGCCAGCAAGGATGTGGCCGCAGCCAGCACGGCGTCGCTGACGCTCAACGCCTACCTCGTGGAATTCGCCCTGGCCGTCGTCGGACGGATGGCAACGCCACGATAGGCCCGGCGAACCAAGGGAAGGCCGGCGAGGGTCAAGACGGTCATGGCCAGACAGAATGTCCGTGCGCCGCGCTCCACCGTCCGCGCGGAGCGAGAGCGTGAATTCCCAACTCGGCTTACGGCGTTGGCGTCCATACGCCGGTTCGGTGCAGTCGGGATGAGGAGCGGAGTTCTAGCGCTTTGCCGTCGTGATCGGTCCCAGCGCGAGAATGCTGTCATAGAGCGCGAGCGCTTCGTCGACGCGACCGGCATAGCAGACCGAGCGCGCGCGGAGCTGCGTCTCAGCTGCGTCATGCAGCCGCTCCGACGGCAGGATCGCGGCCTCGCCATGATCCTCGATCAGGGTGATGGTCGTGATCTCCTTCGCGGCGCATTCGCGGGCAAACCCTGGCTCGCCCTGCGCCATTGCACCCGGCACCATCACCAGGTGGACGCCCAGGACAGATGCGGCAAAGACACGGCAAATTCCGGTGATCGGGCCAGCGGCTCTCGAAGCAGCCATCACGTCTCTCCTCGTCCTGCGTGCAGGGAGCAACCATCCGAAGCTGTGGGAGGCTGCCAACTCCGGCCCGGTTTCGGACCGATGCACAATGCTAGGCAAACGCTTCGCATCCGCATCATCGAAACCGATGAGGCCAGCGACCGGATCATGGCCGAGAGCGGATTGGGCTCATATTCCTGTCCCCGCACCGAAGTGCGGGCCGAGGAGGCGTACAAGCCCGCCCGAACGTGTTCAGGCTCTTAGAGCAGGCCCCTGCGAGGCACGAACCGGCGGCGTCGAGTTGTGCAGCAACTGCAGGAGCTTGCCCTGTCGGGAGGTGCCGGTCTTGGCGAAGATATGCTGCAGATGGGTGCGAAGGGTCGGCTCGCTTATGCCCAACATATCGGCCGCTTCCTTGCCGCCCAATCCCTCGGCCAGCGCCAGCAGCACGCGCAGTTCGCCACCGGTGAGCCCATGCAGCCTGGCAAAGGCCTCGCCCGGCATCAGCGGCGCCTGGGCAGGGTCCTGCATGAACACGGCGCAGGATGCGGCAAAGGGGGCAACCGTGCTGCGGCGCTGCCCGGACGCGACTGGAAGGAAGGTTGCGACATAGCCGGTGCCCCCGGCATCCGGCAGGGCCAGCGAATGCGTGTTCGTGTCAATCGCGATGTCGTCGCGCCCGGCCTGGTCGAGGGCCCGCGAGAGGCTGGCGCGCGCCGCCGGATCCGTGGGGGAAAGCCGGTTGTTCACGAGCCGGATCGAGCCACCGGTTCTGACCTGGCGCTCGGCGGCCGCATTCATATAGACGACGCGGCCATCGCGGGCGGTGAGGTAAACACCTGCAGCAAGCGCATCGAGCGTCCGTTCCAGCATCTCCGATTTCAGCACCCTGATATCCAGCGCATCGGAGATGGCGAGCGCGCGGCAGACATGCGGCGCGAGCAGCTTGAAGAGGTCGATATCAAACTTCTGATAATACTCGATCTTTTCGCCGCGAGAGGCGTGCAGCGAGGCCATGCGGCCACCGGTCCGCAGGGCCGGAAACCAGATGATGTCCTGCACGCCGAAGGGCTTCAGCACATCGCTGAAGAACCTGCTCTCGACCAGTTCGGAGTGATTCATCGAGAGCGCGCTGACATCGCCGAGATTCGCGACGACATCGGCAGCGGCCATAGGACTTTTCGCATAATGCGTTCCGAGCTGCACCAGGAACTCCGGCGGATACCCGAAGACGAAGAGCTGGTCGTTCAGCACCTGCCGGAGATCGTGGACGCAGATTCCACCTGCCGTGCTTTCGCAGAGGGCGGCAATGCTTCGGCAGGTGTCGGGCCAATGTTGGGGGTCGAGCGCACAATCATAGATTCTACCGATTGTGTCGGATAACGCCTGGGCCGAGGCTCCGTCGAGATCAGCCATGTGCAATCCCCAGCCCGTCAGTTGCCGCGAGTACCTGCTGTTATTGTCGCCAGTGGGAAAATGCTGCACCACACTGAAGAATGACGCAACCGGATTGACTCGAAATACTCGATCCCTGTGCTTTCTTCCAAGTAATATGACGCAAGGTTAATCATCGCTTCCGTCGCTCGTTCCTGTCGCTCCAGCGCGCGGAATGAAAGTTCGCAGTTTCGGCGAAACCCTGCACCAGCACTCAGGATCCGACGCGCGGCGCGAGATCCAATGCGGTGTCAGACCGTTTCATGCTAGCGCGCCCGGATGAGGTCAGCGGCAGGCGGAGCAGCAAGCAGGCTCATTGGTTCCGACGATGTGCCAGCTTCAGTCGGATGCGTAGCATCGCGCCTCACCACGCTCCGACATCGCCACTCCAGGAGGCTACCATGCTCGCTTCGGCTCCTGCGCTCCCGCTGGCTACAGACTGCCCCCTCGAAATCCCCCGGCTGCAGCCTGTCCCGCCGCCGGTCCACCAGCCTTCTGACCTCTGCGGCACTGCGGCAACCACGAAGGCGGGGCCTGCCGCGGCCCCGCTGCAGGTCACGCCGGAGCTCATGGAATTCTACCGGAACCGCGCTCATGATCTACGGGCCGAGGCGATCCGGAACGCGGAAAGCAGTGTCTGGTCCTTCCTCACGAGGATCGTTGGGCCGCGCTGACGGCACGTGGCGATGAGGTCCGGGATCCATCGCGAGCCGATGGGCCGCCCCTTGCGGCCCTCCGGGGAGCCGGAACCTGTCCGCTGCAGACCTGGCTCCGAAGCATGGCGGCACCCCTGCCCTAGATTGGCGCCGCCTTCGGCGGCGGAACATGATCACGCCCTGCGCCAGGCGAGCCACGCGCTCCAGAGCAGGCTCGAGAAGAAGCCTTCGGGCCGCTCGAAGCCGGCGCGATCGAGCAGTTCATGACAATCGGCCCTTGGCTCACCGCATGCGAAATCGCGCATCGGGCACCCTGCTCACGCAGCCTTGCGCGAGACTCTGCCCTGCAGGGACAGCGGCTGCGATGATGGGCCGATGACGTCTTCGGTCAGCCTGCCGCATTCCACCATGATCCCCTCGCCGAGATCGGCGAGCGCCATGCTGTCGTCGATCAGCTTTTCGGACAGGCTCATCGCGGCCTCGATCTGGCCGGCCTGGAACGCCATGAGGCCATCCGCGTCCTTGATCTCGGCGGCTGCGCTCAGCCGCGCGAAGCCCAGGTCCATGCAGCTCCGCAGCATCCTCATCTGCAGCACGCCAAGCTTCTGGGCGGCGTCCAGGGCGAGCCTGTTCGTCTCGACTGCGACAGTCAGAGAATTTTGCAATGGGTCCATCAGGGTGTTCGAGAGCTCAGGCATGGTCGCGTCTCCCTTGCTGTGATGGTGGGACGACAGCGCCTGGAAGGTGGCCGCGCTCGGGCCGCTTTCGGGCCGTCCTAGCCAAGATCGGATCGTCCCATCGCGGCGACCGTGGACAGCGCGGCCGATATCCGCGAACGAACCAACCGCGGCCCGCCGCAGTCTGGGATGAGGCTGCGCCGCATGCCGGGATGATGCCCGCGTTGTGCTCGTGGATGATGGCGGTTTCCTGACGGGAGAGTTCGTCGCCCCCCGCGCAAGCCGCGGGACCGCGTTGCCCGTTGACGAAGTCGTGACCCCGGCCAGGAGCCCGGCAGCCTCAACGCCGCTTGCGCCGCGCAGGGGCAGGTTCAAGATGAGATAGAGGCTTGGCTGGCTCCGTCACCGGAATGCAGGTCCGCGACGGGTTCGCTACGTGAGTTCCGTCGTTGTGTCTGAGGGAGCGTCGCATGCTTGTGAGACATCACGTCAGGGCTGTCTGGCTGCGTATCGGGGTCGTGCTGGCACTCGCTGCACTCTTTGTCGCCCCGATGGCGTTCAAATAGCAGCGCGAGACGGCGCCGAGCCGGGGAGCGGGATCCGGCCGCCCGGTTTGCGCCCGCGACAGCCGGCGGCTCAAGTCACACGCTCGCGGGTCAGGCTAAAACGTGAGTCCGCCGAAGACCTTGCGCGCGATGACTCAACGTCCACAATAAGATGAAGAGGGCCCCGCGACCGGACTGCGAACAGTCCTGGCCCGGCGACCGGCCAGGCAATCATCTGCTCCGGGCAGCCTGACGACCGACGATCCATGGGAGGGTTTCGCGCCGGTCGACCGTGGAGCCTTCCGCCGCGACCAGTCGATTTACAGGCCGAGCGCTCCGCCCATAATCACCGCAGATGTGCCGATTTGTCTTCGGGCAGGATACGATATCGGCTCCGATGATCCAGCGAGGCGACGCGCGGAATGGAACATCTGTTTTCGGCCGTCGAGCCCTATATTCACGAATATGGCGCTGTCGCCATCTTCGTGATCCTGTTTCTGGAGTCGCTCGGGGCACCTTTGCCGGGGGAATCCGCGCTGATCTTCGCCGGCGTACTCGCATCCCGCGGCGAGCTGTCCTTGTCCGCCGTGCTCTTCAATGCCTGGGTGGGAGCTGTCCTCGGCGACAATGTCGGCTACCTGATCGGCCGGACCTTCGGCCGAGCCGTCATCCTCAAGCATGGATCGCGGATCGGATTGACACCTGAGCGCTTCAATCACGTCGAAGCGGTCTTTGCACGTTATGGTCCAGCGACGGTGGCCGCGGCGCGGTTCGTCAACATCCTTCGGCAGCTCAATGGCATCGCCGCCGGCACGACCGGAATGGATTGGCGGCGCTTCCTGCTTTTCAACGCGCTCGGCGGCGCTCTGTGGGTTGCCGTCTGGGGTGCCGGCGCCTTCTATTTCGGCACGCATATGTCCGGGATCGCGACCTACATCCCGCGATGGGGTCATGTTGGGATAAGGGTGCTCCCGCTCGTCCTGGCAGCCATCGGCACGGTCGTGCTCCTCGTCTGGCTTTGGCGCAGCCGCAAGCAACAAGGCTCGCCGCAATAGAGGTCCGAAAAGAAAACCGAGGAGCTTTCGCGCTCCGGGATGACTGAGCCCTTCCTTGGTTTAGTCAGGGCCCCTCGTAATAGGTCGCGTCGTCCTGCAGGATTTCGGGTCTTGGCGAAGTTCCGGTCTCCTTCTTCGTGCCCGGCAGGACTTCGAACCAATTGTCGAACTTGACCATTGTCGAACCGAGCTGCGCGAGCACGGCGGGATTTCCTTCCATCCTGGCCCTTCCGGCCGAGACCTTGTCGGCCAGCTTCGCCGTGCCGATCATCACGTCCTCCAGCTCGCGGCGATCGATCGTGATCGTCAGATCTGCATCCGCGGCCTGATAGCCGGCGATCGTCGTCAGCGTCGCATTGCTCATCTCGACCACAAACCGCTCGCCATTGTCCGGCGTCGAGATATTGATCTTGAACTTCATGCCGTCGGCCTTGCGGCTGTCCATCTGGACCCCGAGGTAATTCAGGAACAGCTCGGTGGTGGTGCCGCGTACGAAGTCGGGGCTGCCCGCCTTTGCCGCTTTCACCGCGATGACGCCATCGCGCAACTCCTTGGCGCCGGCCAGGAAGCTGTTACGCAGGCTCGGGCTCTCGAACTGGTAGCCCATCTGCTCGAACGTGTCGGCGAGGAGATTTTTTGCGTCCTGATTGCCCGGCTCCGCATAGACCAGCTTGTTGAGAATCTCGGTTGCGTGACGGTACATGCCCTGTTCGTAGAGCTCGCGCCCCTTCGCCATCACCTTCGCGGCGCCGCCCATCATCTCCACGTAAAGCGGTGCCGATTCCTCCGGCGACAGTGGGACCAGGGTTGCCGGGTTCAGATCCCAGAATCCAAGGTAACGCTGGATCACGGCCCGGCTGTTATGCAGGTAGGAGCCGTGATAGCCGCGGTCATACCATTGCTGAAGCAGGCTTTTGGGCGGCTCATAGACATTGTGGATCTGGTTGATCGTCACGCCGGAATTCGCCAGATGCAGGACCTGGTTGTTCAGGTTCGCGTACATGTCGCGTTGTCCGCGCATCACCTCGGCAATCCGCGCCTTTCCCCAGCGGGGCCAGCTATGCGATGCGAACATCACCTCCGCCTGATCGCCGAACCGGTACAGCGCCTCGTTGATATACTGCGACCACGCCAGCGCATCGCGCACCGGCGCGCCCCGCAAGGTGAGCACATTGTGCTGGCTGGCGACGATGTTCTCCGCGGCCCAGAACGCCTTGAAATCGGGAAACCAGGTGTTCATCTCCGCCGGCGCTTCGGTGCCGGGCGTGTTCTGAAAAACCATCCGCACGCCGTCGATGGTCAATTCCTCGACCGGCTGCTCGATGCTCCGGGTCGGAGGCAGGATGCCGACATCACCGCTGGCGACTCCCTTGCCGATCGATGAATCGACATGGCCATACGGGCTCTGAGGCAGCAGGTCGCCATAGGTATAGCTCTTGCGGCGGGTCATCGCGTTGCCGGCATAGAGATTCTCGGAGATGGCCTCGTTGATGAAGCCCTTGGGGGCAATGATCTGCAGCTTTCCTGCCGCCAGCGCAGCATCATCCACGACGCCGCGGATTCCGCCGAAATGGTCACCATGGGAATGGGAAATGATCACGGCCACGACGGGGCGTTCGCCGAGTTTCTCGTTGATGAACCTGAGCGCGGCGCGAGATGTTTCCTTGACGGTCAGGGGGTCGATCACGATCCAACCGGTATTCCCTCGGATGAACGAGACGTTGGCGAGGTCGAAGCCACGGACCTGATAGATGCCAGGCACAACTTCAAACAGGCCATACTCCATGTTGAGCAAGGCCTGGCGCTGCAGTGACGGATGGATGCTGTCATAGTCCTTCCCGTTCAGGAGGAAGTTCCAGTTATCCATGTTCCAGGCCACGTCGCCCTTGTCATTCATGATCTTGCGGTAGGGCGGGGAAGCGATAAAGCCGCGCTTCGCTTCCTGGAAGTCCTGCTTGTCGGCAAGGGGCAATATCCGCCTCTGCTGTTCCTGCGCTTCGATCGTGAATCGCGAAGGCATGTTCCCCTTCGGATGGAAATGCTGCTGCTCCTGCGCGACCGAGGCATCACCAAATGCTCCCGCGACGACTGCGCCAAGCACAAGCGCCAGAATTCTCAACGAGCCGCTCATTTTCTAGCCCTTTGTATTGGCCGAATGAAGCATCAGACGCGGGGGACGAGATTTCGACGAGGCGGGTCTACGGCGTGCCGGCAGGATGAGAGCTTGCTCCTCGGCGCGGCGGCCGGATGCGGCCCGCACCTGCTTTGCCGGCATCACTTGACACGCCGGGTCGATCTCTGGCCGAGGACCGTCTCGACGCGAAGGGAACGACCCTGAGCAGTTTGCGCTTGCCCCACCGGCCCGGCGCACCACGGGGATCTAGTAGCAGGCCGGATAGGGATAGTACCCGCACTGACCATAGCCGTAGCCATATGGCCGCGTCGCAGCGAGTCCGGCAGCCGCACCCAGCGCCGCCCCACTGGCATACCAAGCGCCATTATAGACCGGCGCATGCCAGTAGGCGCCGCCAACCCGGGCTCGATCATAGGCGCCCCAGCGGTCATAACCCACACGATCATCCCCCAGTCGCGCATCGCCGCCAAACCGATCGCCTCCGCCAAAGCCACCCAAGTCGCGCCCGCCAAAATCGCCGCCTCCGAGGCGGCCGCCGAACCCGCCGCCGCCGAAGCCTCCGAAGCGGTCGATGAACAACGCCGCCGGCCCGCTCGCCCCGGTGAGGCTCCCCTCGAGGATTGAGACCTCAAAGGTCAGGTTGCCCGCATCGAGTTTCGGCGATCGCAACGTCACCACGGCATCGCTGACTTTCGAACCATCCCCGCCCAGGACCGATATGGTGGCGTTCGGCGGATCCTTGGCGAAATTGTCCTTTCCTTCGTCCCACTGCATGATGAACTGCCTGGTGGCGACATGGCCGGCGGCGCGCACGGGGCGATCAGCGAAAACGATCGAATTCGCCGAAACACCCGTCAAAGTCAGGGTGTTTCCCTCCAGCTTTGCGCCTGTCGAGTTGATGACGGCGAGCGAGGGAACTGGCCCCGTGGGTGTGGCTACACCGATCGTCTTTTGCAGGGGGATGTTCGGCCGAGGCTCGGTGCCTTGCGCCTGAGCCTCACCCCGCACCGATCCAAGCCCAGCAAGCAGAAAAATGACGCAGGTGAAGTGTTTCGTGAGCATTTGGAGCCTCCCTTGTGGGTGTGCACGCCTTCCGCCGGCGCGCGTGCAAAAAGCCCAGATCGCTCGGCGCAATGCGCTTTCACGGCGTGTCAGAATGAATGAGATGTCCCCTTTCACATTGCGTGCAGCCAGACGGAAACCCTGCACCCGTTTGGCGCCTCGGGACATGCTCCCTGCCCCGCGCGGCCGCCGAATGCCGTCCTCACTCCGCGAACGGAAAGATCTTCTTCCAGTCCCGCTTCATGTCGACCACCGTCCATTTGTTCACGGCCGCCGCGTCGAGTGCGATGTCGAGCTTTCCGAAATGCGATTGGCGGTCATAGGCATATTCTCGTTCGGCATCGGTATGGTGGACGATCAGGCCAAAGCGCGGCCCGCCCGACAGGGTCGTCCATTGCAGCATTTCGAGATCCCCGTCGGAGTTCCCGAACGCCGCAATCGGCCGGCGGCCGATCTGCTGATTGATACCCACGGGCTTGCCGGCCTTGTCGTCGATGAAGTTGATCTGAGGCAGGCGGAAGATCACCGGCCTGCCATCGCGCATCTCGAACCGCGTCTTGATCGAGGAGCCCAGGACCTGCTCCGGCGGGATGCCGTAGACCCGCTCCGTCCATGGTCGCATGAACTCCACACCGCCTCCCGACACGATATAGGTCTTGAAGCCATTGGCCCGGAGATGGGCGAGCAATTCCAGCATCGGCTGGTAGACCAGCTCGGTATAGGGGCGCTTGAAGCGCGGATGGCGCGCCGTCGCCAGCCAGTCCGTGGTTATCTTCGCAAACTCCTCCGAGGTCATGCCGGCATGGGTGGCGCCGATGAGCTGCATCAGCCCCTGTTCGCCGGTTGCCGCCAAGGCCCGCATGTCGCCAGCGAGGACCGCCTTGAACGGCTGTTTCGTCTTCCAGCCGGGGTTCTGCGGCGCCAGCGCCTTGACCCGGTCGAGCACGAAGGCGAGCTGGACATACATCGGCTGCTCCACCCACAACGTGCCGTCATTGTCGAACACCGCGATACGCTCGGCGGGCGCCACGAAATCGGCTCCGCCCTGGGTCGTAACCCGCGTGACGAAATCGATGATCGATGCCTTGGTCGGGCCCTCGTTCCAGGACGGCAACGCATCGGTCTGGGCGGAGGCCGAAGAGATTGTGAAGCCCAGGGGTATGGCGAGGGCCGGCAGGATCGCCAGGCCGTTGAGCAGCATGCGTCGGTCCAGGCCGACGGTAGAACTGATCGACTTCATCCTTGCCTCCCTTCCAATGCCGGCGAGAAACGGGCCTCAGTACATGAAGGGTCCTGGCCCACCCCAGGGCCCGAAGTCGAAGGCACTCTGGTTCATTACTGCCGTCATTTGCTGCTCATTGGCCAATTTCTGCGCGAAGACCATCTGGCGGAACTGGGCGTAAGCCGCCTGGTTGCCGAAATAGACGCATTGGCAGACGATCGGGTCGGCGTAGACGTAGATGATCTGCGAATTCTTGACCTGCTGAACGAATTTGTTGGGCGGCAACTTCTTCATCGCCGCAATGCGCTCCGCCGTGTTTGCGGGCTGCGGGGTGAAGCCGGCGGCCGAGAGCAGATCCTCCTTGTGCTGCACGGTCTGGGAGGTGGACTGGCAACCGGCCAGGGCGAGCCCGGCGGAGAGCGCAAGGGCAGTGAAGGCGTAGGATGGCATGACGTCCTCCGGATAGTTTGGGGGAATGCGGGGTCGAATGGACTCGGGGTCCTTTCAACGGGGCTTCGCGGACCCAGGTGTGACGAGGGAAGGTTCAGCCGGAAAGGCTTGGGCCGGATCGGAAGACCCGGCCCAGGACGGGCCTCAGTTTCCGGCCGCAGCGCCGAGCAGATAATCCTTCTGCAATTGCCGCGTGCTTGACGGATAGAGCGTCTGGCATTCACGCCAATAGCCGGACTTGGGCGCCCGGTTGTTGGGATCGGCGCAGATCGCGGCGAGTTGCTGCGCTCGTGATTGCGAGCTCTGGCAGCCTGACAAAATCAATCCGATCGATAACGCAATGCCGGTCATGACATAGGTCTTCATGACGTCCTCCCTTGAAAGAGGTTCTGGTGCTCGCCAGCCTGATGGAAGGGAGCAGGCGCCCCCGAGCAGGACGCCTGCCTGGTTGCTTTCGCCAGCGCTCAGTCGGACCGGCCTTTCGAGTTCTTGATCTGGTCCATGACCTGATCGAGGTTGTAGCTCGCCGGGTCCTGCATCGGCGGGAAGTCCTTGTAGGAGAGGAGTTCCTTCATCCACAGCGCCTGGCCGATCGGCAACATGTTCCAATCATAGAGATAGGCGGTGGAGGGGGAGCCGATTGAGCCGCCCATACCCAGGAGCGTCTTGTATTGCGAACCGATCGTGGTCTCGAAGGGGTCGCGCTTGATATTGACGACCTGGGCCCAGTGGTAGGGCATCACGCCGGAGATGAAGCCGGCCGGCGAGTCCGAGACCATGGCAAAGTAGATCTTCCAGTTCTTGTAGCGGACCGCCGACGGGTCCTTGCCGGAATAGTAGAAGAACGTATCGCGCGCCGATTTCTCCGACCGTCCGAGCAGGTATTCGGCCTGGTCGACGCCATCGAGTTTGGTCTTGACGATGCCAGGATAGCTGCCGGCCATGATGCGCTGGTTCAGCGCATCGCCCTTGTCCCCGCCCGCGAGGTTGACGAGGGTCGGCAGCCAGTCGAGCGACGCGAAGATGTCGTTCTTGATGGTACCCGGCCGGATGCCGCCGGCCGGCCAGCGCACGAGCGCCGGCGCCCGCATGCCGCCTTCCCAGGTGCTCAGCTTGCCGCCCTTGAAGGGAGTGACGCCACCATCCGGGAAGGAGATCGTCTCTGCGCCATTATCGGTGGTGAAGACGATGATCGTGTTGTCGAGCTGGCCCATGTCCTGCAGCTTCTTCAGCACGACGCCGATATTGTCGTCCATCTGCTTCATGCCGGCTTCGTTCAAGCCCCAGTCCTTGCCACCGGGCTCGCCGATCATGGCCTCGTATTTCGGCGACAGAACCGTCGTGACATGCATGCGTGCCGGGTTGTACCAGGCGAAGAACGGCTTGTTAGTCCGGCGGGGGTCGTTGCGCTCGAGGAAGTCGACGACCTTGGCGGAGATTTCCTCGTCCACCGTCTTCGAGCGTTCCAGCGTCAGCGGCCCTTCGTCCCGGCAGGTCTGGTTGGCCGCCGTGCCGTTGGAGGATGTGCAGAACAGCACCGGACGGGGCGGCGTCAGGCAGGTCGTTACCCTTGGATCCACCGCGCCGGGAACCGGGGGAAGGCCCGGAATTGTGGTGTTGATGCATGGCGGAGCCACGGTCTGCTGGGTCGGGGTCCTGTTGATGTCGGGGAAACTCACGCCCTGCATCGCATCGAGGTGATAGAGATAGCCCCAGAATTCCTGGAAGCCATGCGCGGTCGGCAACGCGTCGGTGTGGTCGCCGAGATGGTTCTTGCCGAACTCGCCGGTGTTGTAGCCGAGATCGATCAGGAATTTCGCAAGTGCCGGGGTTCCGGGCCGAAGATAGGACGGGCTGCCCGGCAGTTGGGGCGGGATCATGCCGGTGCGCAGCGGATGCATGCCTGTGAAGAAGGCATTGCGCCCCGCCGTGCAACTCTGCTCGGCATAGTAATGCGTGAAGAGCGCACCTTCCTGGCCGATCCGGTCGATATTGGGCGTCTCCCCGACCATCAGGCCGCGGTGGTAGATGCTCGGCTGCATGATGCCGATATCGTCGCCCATGATGAACAGGATGTTCGGTCGGGACTGCGCCTGCGCGGGCGCGGGGGCCGGAGCCTGGGCAACGGCCGGCGTCACGGCGCTCGCACAAATGAGCGCGGTAGCTCCCAGGAGCGCCGTTCGCGTGGTCTCGCGCGCACTGGCAAGCATTCGATTGAGCTTCGATCGATGATCAGCGGGCTCGTTGGGCGATGGTCCGGCGAGAATGTCATGCTTCACGGCATATCCTCCTCTTTTAGATCTTCGAGACTCCGCGCCGGACGCAGCGGAAGCCGATATGGCTAGCCGAGGTGTCGACGAGCTGGGGGTGGCGTGCCGCCGGGCGGTAGCGGCGGCAGTAATTGGGCGCACACAGGTGTGAGCCGCCCTTCAGGACCTTGCGCGGGATCCTGAGTTCCGGATGGCATGGGTCGTAGCTCTGGTCCTCGCGCCCGCCGCGCGGGTTTTCCGGGATGCAGCAGGCTTTTGGCGCATCGGCGGCGTGCCTCGCCACGTAGAAATCGCTCGTCCATTCCCAGACATTGCCGATCATGTCGTAGAGGCCGTAGCCGTTGGGCGGGAAGGCGGTAACCGGCGAGGTGCGCGTAAACCCGTCCTGCGCGAGGTTCTCTCGTGGGAAGTCGCCCTGCCAGGTATTGGCCATGTGCTGGCCGCCGGGCGTGAACTCGGCCCCCCATGCGAACTCCGCGCCGTCGAGGCCGCCGCGGGCCGCGAATTCCCATTCAGCCTCGGTCGGCAGGTCGATCCCGGCCCAGTGCGCATAGGCCAGCGCATCGGAGAATGCCACGTGCACCACGGGATGGTTGTCGAGCCCGTGAATGCTGCTCCTCGGGCCGTAGGGATGCCGCCAGTCAGCGCCCTTCAAGTAAGTCCACCACTCGCCCCAGAAGCGCAGGTCAGCGGGATGGCCGGGGGGCGAGAAGACGAGAGAACCAGCATAGAGCATCTCTGGCCGGGCCGCCGGGTAGTCCTTTGGATCCGGACACCGCTCCGCGAACGTGACGTGTCCGGTGGCGCGAACGAAGTCGCGGAACTGGCGGTTCGTGATGGGCGTCCGGTCCATCCAGAAGCTGTTCACGGTCACCCGGTGGACCGGAGCCTCTTCAGGGTAGTGGCGATCCGACCCCATGAGGAACGTGCCGCCGGGTATGACGAGCATATCTCGCGGAGGCGCAGTACCCGCACTCAACGCGCGATTCAGAGGATCGCTGGGGGCCGCGGGCGGTCGTTCCGTGATTTCAAGACTTCGCATGAAACACTCTCTGAGTGCTCGGCTCTCAGGCAGGCTGTACCGATAAATCGGGGGTCGCTCTACTGGACCATGGCCCAGTATCGAGGCTTGCCGGGCTCTCCGGCCTCCGGGATTTCCCGAGGCTCCGCGGTCAAGGTTCAACCGCGGACACCATGCCTGTGCCGAAAAGGACTGGGCGCCCACGAGCTTCGACCCCGGCAAAAATGCATCTCGACAGGGTAGAGATGACGCTGAATAATGCCGCCTTCCAGAACTTCGAGACCTTCCACGTGCCGCTGCGGTAGGAAAGATGGAAGTTCGGTTACAACTTCGAGCAGATGCAGCGCGAGGTGTTGGAGCGTTGGGCCTGCTCCTTCTGGTGCTCGCCTTCCCTTGGCTGGCTCCTGCTGCGCGGTCGCAGCGGAAACCAGCGCGCATCCTCTTTCTGCATGCGTTCAACTATACATTTCCGGCCACGGCGGCCATCAGCGAGGCCGCGCGCAATCGGTTCTCGGAACGCGCTCCTCACAAGATCGAGATCGATGCCGAGTTCCTTGACCTCGCGCGCAGCTCCGACCCCGCGCATGAGGATCGGATGGCGTCGTTCCTGCGTGACAAGTACGCGCGTTCACCCCCGGACGTCATCGTCACCCTGGGGAGCCTGGCACTGCCCTTCATCATCAAGCATCGCGCCACGATCGCGCCCGCCGTACCCGTCGTGTTTACGAGCATCTCGTCGGCAACCTATGCCGTCTCACGGCCGCCTCCCGATGTCACCGGGATCATCACGGAGTTCAATCTGGAAAAGACGCTCGCATTGGCGAAGGCGCTGCAACCCAACTCAGGGCGCGTCGTGATGATTGCTGGGAGCGCCGAAGTGGATCGCCGTTGGCAAACCCAAGCGCGGGCGACGATGCAGGCTCACGCCGAATTGGAAGCCACGTACCTATTTGGACTGCCTTTTGACACTCTCGTTGCAGAGTTGGAACGTGTTCCCGCGGACGCGATCGTTATCGTCCTGACGGTATTCGCGGACGGCACGGGCAAGAGTTTTGTTCCAGCCGAAGTCGCGACTGCGCTGGCCGCGCTTTCTCCTGCTCCCGTCTATTCACCTTACGATACCTATCTTGGCAGTGGCACGGTTGGCGGCTTCATAGAGACGTTCGAGTCTGTCGGCATAGCCGCAGCCGACCTCGCACTTGAAATCATTGCAGGCGCTGACCCGGCCGCGCTCCCGCCACGAACAAATCCCGGACAGAGCTACCGCGTCGATGCCAGGGCGATGCAGCGTTGGAATCTGCGGGAAAGCAATCTTCCGGCCGATGCTGCGGTGTTGTTCAAGAAGCCGACGATCTGGGACCAGCATCACAATCTGGTGCTTGCGGCTCTCGGCATCTCTGCATTGCAGATGGCCGTTGCCGGTGCCCTGCTGCTCCAGAGGCGCAGAAGACAGCGTGCCGAAGCCCTGCTCAAGGAGAGCGAGGAGCGGATGACCTTCACAGCGGCGTCCGTGAACCTGGCCCTCTGGCAATTCCATCGCGAGACCAACGAACTCTGGTCAACGGAGCACGCGCGGGCCCTGTTCGGTCTTGGGGAGGATACGCCTCTCACCCGCGATGCGCTCCTTGCCGCAATCCATTCCGAAGATCGCACGGGAGCAATCAACTCGCTGACCAAGGCGGCAAACAGCGACCAGTCGGCCGTCGCTGACGTTCGCGTCATGCGAGATGGGGAGCCGCGCTGGATACGGATTCGCGCGCGGTTTCATCCCGACCCCGCGGGCGATCCGAAGCAGCTCAGCGGAATCTTCATCGACGTTACCGACCAGAAAATGGCCGAGATCGAAACGGCCCTGCAGCGCCAGGAGGTGGCGCACCTGATGCGGGTTTCGGTACTGGGCGAACTGTCGGGCGCGATCGCCCATGAGATCAATCAGCCGCTCACCGCAATCCAATCCAATGCGGAAACGGGGCTCGATTTGCTTGCCGCGGCTTCGCCAGACCTGGCCGAGCTCCGCGATGTGCTGCAGGATATCGTCGACGATAATCGCCGGGCCAGCGAGGTCATCCAGCGCTTGCGTAACCTGCTCAAGAAGGGCGAGACCACAGCTGTTTCCGTCGATGTGAACGAGCTCGTTACCTCGACGCTTTCATTGCTCCATAATGAACTTGTCAGTCGCAGGATCAGTGTAAGCCTCGAACTGGCGGGCGAATTGCCCGCGACGGTCGCAGACCCCGTCCAGCTGCAGCAGGTCCTGCTCAACCTCCTGGTCAACGCCATGGACGCGATGGCTTCCACCCCCACGCCCGAACGAAACATCGCCGTTTCGACGTTGCGTACGCCGACGAGGATGATCGAAGTCCGCGTCAAGGATTGCGGACCCGGGATTCAGCCGGAAGCTGTAAGCCACGTATTCGAGCCCTTTTACACGACCAAGCCAAACGGCCTTGGCCTCGGACTGGCGATCTGCTCAACTGTTGTCGAGGCCTATGGTGGCGAGGTCGAACTCGCGAACGACGAGGCGGGTGGAGCGGTCGCGAGCCTCTTGCTGCCAGCCAAATCGCCGATCTCAGCCGAGTGAGCGCCCGATGTTTACAGTCTTCCTCGTTGATGACGACACATCAGTGATCAAGGCCTTGTCCCGCCTCCTTGGCGTAAGGCGATACACGATTGCGGCTTTCACATCCTCGCAGGAGTTTCTCGCCGAACATGACGCTTCCATTCCAGGCTGCGCCGTCATTGACGTCTGCATGCCAGGCCTCGACGGCCTTGAACTTCAGCAGGCACTGACCGCCAAAGCGACCAGTCGGCCGGTCATCTTTCTCACCGGCAAGGGCGACATTCCGACCACAGTGCGTGCCATGAAAGCGGGCGCCGTTGATTTCCTGACCAAGCCGGTCCGCGCCCAGGATCTGGTGGCCGCCATAGAACGCGCGAGGGAAGCGGATTCTCGTGCCCGGCAGGTGCAAGCCGAGCTGAACTCGGTCGAGAGCAGAATTGCAACCTTGACGCCCCGCGAGCGTGAGGTTCTGACACATGTGGTTGCTGGAAAGCTGAACAAGCAGATCGCATACCAGCTCGGCACCGTCGAAAAGACGATCAAATTCCACCGTGGGTCGATCATGAAGAAGCTCGGCGTTCGTATGGTCGCCGACCTGGTGCGCCTGACAGAGAAGGCCGGCATTTCCGCGTAGTCGCCCCGCGATGCGTACTGGCCCAACGGTCAGGTCGACAACGGGAAAAAACCGCCTCACGTTCCGCCCCATGGGGCAGGATTCTTCCTGGATCGCTATCGTGGACGACGATCCGTCCGTGCTGAAGTCCCTGAGTCGGACGCTGAGGGTTCGCGCCTATGAGACGAAGATCTTCAGCTCGGCCCGCGAATTTCTGGAGGTCTTGCCCACGGGGACGCCTGCCTGCCTGATCCTTGACTTGCAAATGCCTGGGATGACCGGCCTCGAGCTGCACCATCAATTGGTCAAGGCTGGCGTCCATATTCCGACCATCATCATTACGGCCCATGGTGACGGGATGCGCGAGCCGTCTCACCCCTCGGACATCGTCGCCGTTCTTTCGAAGCCGTTGCGGAATGCGAACCTATTCGACGCGCTCGCGATTGCACTCGGATCAGCTGGAAAAATGATGCTGTGAGTGTGCCGAGCCGAGACTGATCCCGTGCAGGAGTTGGCGAATGACACGCCTGGTTCTGGACCTCCTCCGCCCTTATCGTGGCTGGCTGCTCATCGCCTTTGGCGCAATGCTGGTCGAAATTGCCGCCAGCCTCGCCGCGCCCTGGCCGCTGAAGCTGGTCCTGGACGATGCGCTCGGCAACCATCACCTGCCTGAATGGCTCGCATGGCTGCATCAGTACGGTTTCAGCCGCAACACGACCGGTGTCGCGCTCTTTGCGGGCGTTGCCACTCTGCTCATCGCCATCATCGGCGGGATAGCGACCTACCTGGACAATTACTACACCACCAGCATTGGCCAGTGGATTGCCAATGATCTACGCATCCGCATCTATGAGCACCTGCACCGTCTGTCGCTGCGATACTATCAGAATGCCAAGATCGGCACACTGATCTCCACCATCACCTCCGATGTCTCGACCCTGCAGAGCTTCGCCTCGTCGTCGACGCTGAGTATCGTCGTCGACCTTCTCACGATCGTCTTCATGGTCGGGCTGATGTTCTGGCTCGACTGGGACTTCACGCTGATCGCAATCGCCGTCATTCCCTTCCTCCTGGTCTTCATCATGCGCTTCAAGCGGGCGGTGAAAGAGGCGACGCGCCTGGTGCGCGTCAGGCAGAGCGAAGTCCTGGCAGTGGTGGAACAGGGCCTGGGCTCGGTCCGGGCGGTCAAGGCGTTCGGGCGGCAGGATCTCGAACTCGCGCATCTGCAGGATGTCAGCCAGGCGACAGTCGATGCGGCGCTGAAGGCACGGCGGGTCAAGTCCCTGCTCTCGCCGGTGGTCAGCATCGTGGTCGCGTTCTGCACCGCCATCGTTCTCTGGAAGGGAACGGCGCTGATCATCGCAGGCACCATGACAGCCGGGTCACTGACGGTCTATCTCGCCTATCTCTCGAAATTCTTCAAACCCGTTCAGGATCTTGCGAGCGCCACGACGGCCATCGCGCAGACGACCGTGGCGCTGGAACGCATCCAGACGATCCTCGCAGCCGACGAGATCGTCTTCGAACGCGCCGATGCGGTTGATCCGGGGCGCGTCAAGGGCGCGATCACCTTCGAGCATGTCGCGTTCGGCTACGAGGCCGATGTGCTCGTGCTGCGCGATGTTTCCTTCTCGATCGCGCCTGGGCAGGTCGTTGGCATCGTCGGGCCCACGGGCTCAGGCAAATCCACCGTGCTCAGCCTGCTGCCACGCTTCTATGACGTGAAGAGCGGGCGCGTCCTGATCGACGGCACGGATGTCAGCACGTTCAAACTCGCCGCCCTGCGCGCCCAGATCGGTTTCGTGCTGCAGGAGACGGTGCTGTTTCGCGGGACGATCCGGGAGAACATCGCCTATGGGCGGCCAGGTGCGACAGACGAGGAGATCGTGGCGGCCGCCAGGATCGCCAATGCCGACGAGTTCATCGCCCGCATGCCGCATGGCTATGATTCCATGGTCGGGGAGCGCGGCGATACGCTGTCGGGCGGCCAGCGCCAGCGCATCGGCATCGCCCGGGCCGTCGTTCGTGACAGCCCGATCATGATCCTCGACGAGCCGACAGCGGCGCTCGATACCGAGTCCGAGCACCTGGTGATCGAGGGGCTGCGGCGGCTGATGGCGGGCCGCACCGTCATCATGATCGCCCATCGCCTCAGCACGATTCGAAATGCCGACAAGATCATCGTGCTGAAAGACGGGATCGTTGCGGAAGAGGGCTCGAATGACGAGCTGATTGCCCGCGGCGGGATCTATGCCGAACTCAACCGCGCCCAATTCGAAACGACCGCGGCCACGTGAGGTCGCCCCGTCCCTTCCTGCGCAAATCAAGGAGTGCCGGCCATGTCGCACAAGCTGATTGTCCTTCCCGACGACACCCCCGATGCCATCCTCGCACCGATCAACGCCGCCACGCGGGTGCTCAATATCAGGATGTTCCTGTTCACGGACCCGACCCTGCTTGGCGCTGTGCTCGCAGCGAAGCAACGCGGCGTCCAGGTGCGCGTCATGCTCAACCCGGCGCGCCGCGACGGCGCGAGCGAGAACGAGGAGACGCGCCAGGTGCTCGACGCTGCCGGCATAGAGGTGCGCGACAGCAGCCCGGCCTTTGCTCTCACCCACCAGAAGTCGATGGTGATCGACGATACGATCGGCTTCGTCGAGTCGCTGAACTGGGAGACGCGGGATCTCACCGAGACGCGTGATTATGCCGTCACCACCACCGACAAGCTGGAAGTCGCGGAGATGGTGCGCTGCTTCGAAGCGGACTGGGTACAGACGGAGTTCGAGCCCGATCCTGCATCGAAGCTGATCTGGTGCCCCAATAACGGCCGAGAACGGATCGCGGCCTTCATTGACGACGCCAAGCAAACCTTATGGCTGCAGAATGAGCGTTACCAGGACACGGTGATCATCGAGCGCCTCGTCCGGGCGCTGAACCGCGGTGTTGAGGTCCACATCATGGCGCGGCAGCCGCACAAGCTGAAGAGCGACAAGCTGGTGGAAGGCGTCGGCGGCCTGCGGATCATGGAAGATGTGGGAGCCAAGATCCATCGGCTGAAGAATCTGAAGCTGCACGGCAAGATGCTCCTGGCCGACGAGAAACGCGCGATCGTCGGCTCGATCAACCTGACCCCCGGCAGCTTCGATGCACGGCGCGAGCTCGCCATCGAAACCGACGCCCGCCACCTTGTCGAGCGCCTGGTCGAAGTCTCGCATCACGACTGGAAGCATTCGCACCGGCTGGACCTGTCGGACGAAGGGTTGCTGGCCGATCTGCAGAAGCATGGCGTCGATGGCGCCAGCAAACTCGCGATCGCGAACAAAGGTTCGTAGCTGGGATGGGCTGCGACAGGCCCAGATTTCTCAGGTACAGCCATCCGCCCAATGAGCAAGCCAAGCCACGCCGACGGATGCGACGCTCAGTGCAAAGTGGTCACCCCGTGCATTTGCAGGGCTTCAACTACGCCGTCGAAAATCAGGCCGCCCCCGATCGCGGAGACGAAGAACCCGACAATACACGTGATCGCGTCGATCCCCATCGGCCCGATTCTTTGCGTGAGCTTCTCCCATCGAACTGTCTCGCAATCCCAATGCATCGAATACTGGCGCAGACACAGCGGAGCCTCCGCCACAACATTGTCGACATGTATCACACAAGCAACACACGGTGATGATTGCGCATTGCAAGCAATACCTAATCTGGCACTCAGCAGCGAACTCTGTTCCAATGGTCAAAGATGGTCTGGATGACAGACGGAGCACATCATGACTGGACGACGCACAGGCTGCGGACGATTCGGACTGAGGGTCGCGCTCGCCATCTCAATCGGCTTGGCGAGCTCTTTCGCCATCGCCCAGGAGGGCCCCGAAAAGAGCACCGACGATCTTGCCAAGGCGGCGCAAAACCCCGTTGCCGACATGATCAGCCTGCCGTTCCAGAACAATTCCAACTTCAATGTCGGCCCGCATAAGCAGCTGCAGAATGTCCTCAACATCCAGCCCGTGATCCCGATTACGCTGAACAAGGACTGGAACCTGATCACGCGCTGGATCACGCCGGTGATCTCGCAACCGGCCCTGACGGTGAATGGTGACCGCGAGTTCGGCCTCGGCGACATCAACCCGAGCTTCTTCTTCTCGCCGAAGCAGCCGACGCACGGCAT
>NZ_JBFTKS010000048.1:0-27436 GCF_056396065.1 Allobosea sp. 05T433
GTCGCGTCGCGGAGCTCGAGGTCGGCACCGTCAACCTCTGGGAGGTTCCCGGCTACCGCATCGAGATGTCGCCCTTCGGCGGCATCAAGGATTCAGGCCTCGGCTACAAGGAGGGCGTCGTCGAAGCCATGAAGAGCTTCACCAACGTCAAGACATGGTCCCTGCCCTGGACGAGTTGATCTCCGCCGCCGCAACGCGCGCGGATCGTCCGGTGCGCGTCCGGAACAGACCGCCTGTGCGTGGATTTAGCCGGCTCGCCAGCCATGCCGTCCACAATCCAGCTTCATCCCCCGCTAGCGGACGCCCCAGGTCTCTCTGTATGGTTGCGTTAGGTCAGGGGAGACTGTCGTGGCTATCGCGTTCGGGCAATTCATCGGCGCCTTTCTGTTGGCCGTCATTCTGACGACGATCATCTCCGCGCTCATTCGCAGATTCACCACCACCTCCCGCGTGTTCATCGCCAATGGGCTCTCACTGACCATCGCAACGTTGCTGGGCGGTCTGGGAATGGCCGATGGCGGCGATCCAGATTTTTTCAACTCCTTTGGAACATACGTCCTTCCCCAACTGGCGGTATTTGCCATCGACTTCCTGCGTAGCCGTGGCGCGGCTGCACGCGGGCGGACAAAGCCCAAATCGATGGCCCTCAATCGGGCTGATCCGCCCATGCGCGGTGCTGCGCGCGATATCGCCGCGCCTGCTGCGCCTTCGTCCGCTGCGGCGGCATCCGGCCCCGAGGCCGATCGGCAGGCGCGCCTCCTGCCACCACCGATCGAGCCGGCTGGCCCCACCAATCCCCGGAAGAACTTCATCGTCCGGCACTGGCGCGGCGAGCTGAGTCTCGGCTGGTCCTTCTGGGGCATCGCCGTCCTGGGCAACATCGTCGCGCTGATCACGATCCTGGTGCTCAACCTGATCTTCTCCACCGACACGGGATACGATCCGGCACCGCTCTTTTGGCTCAATGTTCTGACCTGGCTTGTCGTGACGCTCATCGCGGTCTGGCAGGTCGTCGGCACCTGGAGGTCAGCGACACATCACGCGGAGCGGCGTGCGGCCTTGAGCCTGGGCGCTTTCTGGTCCAGGGCCGCCAAGGTCAGTCTCGGTCTCGGCGTTCTCAGGTTCCTGAGCGATCTGGTCAACGGGGCAGCGCCTCAGCTCGCCGAGCTCTACGACATGGCCTGGAGAGGCGACCCTCGGCTTCCAGCCTATTCCTTGCGGGTCATGCGAGATGGGACGGAGATCGAGATCACAGGCGGGATCAAATTCGGACTGGCTGCGGATTTCGAGCGCGTGATCAAGGCCTCGCCTCGGATCAAGGTCGTCCATCTGCACAGTTTTGGAGGGCGCCTCGGAGAGGCCGAGAAGCTGCGACAGAACATCGAGGCGCGCGGACTGATCACTTATGTTTCCGCGCGGTGCGAGTCCGCCTGCACGCTTATCTTTGCAGGCGGCCGCGAGCGATGGGCGCCCCGGTCCGGTGGCCTCGGCTATCACGGCCCAGCCTTTCCCGGCATGACAGCGGCGGATCTGGCTCCGTCCGTATTGGCCTGGAAGGCCGCCTATGTTGAAGCTGGACTGTCCACCAGTTTTGTCGACCGCGGACTCGCCGTGCCCAGCGACAAGATGTGGCGGCCGACCATCCAGGAGCTTGTCGCCGCAAACGCGGTCACGCACCAAGCGACTGGGAGTGAGTTTGCGATATCGGGCTATGGTGCCAACCCTACGCCTGACCAGCTGCTATCACCGTACCGAAAGGGCTGGCCGGCTCTGGCAGCGATCCAGGCGCGCCTTCCTGACGACTACGAGCGCATCAGGCGCGTCTTCGCCGATGGGTTCACAGCCGGAGCCACCGAGGGCCAGATCATCGCGGACTACAGGGCTGTGCTGGCACGATTGTTGGCAGTCCACAGATCAAAGGCCGACGATCAGGTGCTGATCGATCAGGCGAATCTCCTGATCGATCAGTATCGGGCGCTTGGGCGCTCGGATCCTACGCTGTGCTATCAATATGCTGCCTTTGGTGGCGGCAAAGTGAACACAGCGGGAGCGCTCTCCGATGAGCTCACTCAGCGCGATCTGATGCTGCAGGAACGCATGATCATGACCTCCGGCCCGCATCCGCCGATTCCCGAAGCAGTCTCGGACGTCTTGCTGAGCAAAGTCCGGCAGTCGCTGATCCGTCGCTATGGCGCTGACCGGATTGCGATTTTTGCTGCAGAGACGGTCGCGCCTGCGCAGCATGCCGATTACTGCGCGATATCGACCGCGTTCTATCAGGAGATTGTCGCGATGCCCCCAGCGATGGCCAGCACGCTGCTCAGGGCGCTTGAAGCGCAATAGATCGTGCGGTCCCCTTTTGCAGGGCCGGTACGACGATCCCGTTCTACGAATACGCCGCGCGGGGCCGAGCGCAGATCCCGCTATTCCTCGGCGAAGCGCCGGGTTACTCTGGCCCGATGGAAGCCCCGCATCGCGCCTTTGGCCGGGTCGGCAACAGGGTACAGCCCTCGCGGCTGGCGCCGACCGCCTTTGCCGTCGCTGTGCTTGGCCTGTGCTTCCTTGCCGGCGAAATGATCGCAGGCGATCTCGCGCGCCTCGACATGGCGGTGCTGGCTGCTTTCAGAAGCGCCGGTGATCTGGGGCAGCCGCTTGGCCCGGCATGGCTGAAGGAGGCGGGCCGCGATATCACGGCATTGGGCAGCTTTGCCATTCTCGGCATTCTGTTCGCTGCGACGGTCGGCTATCTCATCCTGATCGGCAGGCGGGATGCGGCGAAGCTCGTGAGCGTGACCGTGATGGGCGGAGCTGTGGTCAGCGCCGCGCTCCAGCTCTGGCTCGACCGGCCGGGCCCCGACGGGCCCTATATCGTCTTCACCGCGAGCTTTCCGAGCGAGCATGCGACACTGTCCGCGATGACATTCCTGACGCTTGGCGCCTTGCTATCCCAGCTGGCGACCGACAAGCGGGTCAGGGTCTATCTGATGTCCCTTGCGATCATCCTGACTTTGGCGGTCGGCCTCAGCCGCATCTATCTCGGCGTGCATTATCCCAGCGATGTCCTGGCAGGATGGTGCATCGGCAGTGTCTGGGCCGCGCTCTGCTGGACTCTTGGACTTCGTCTCCAGCAACGCCGCGACGATCAAGAGCCGGCGGCGGTGCCGGCTGAATCATAGCCCTGCCTCGGCGTTCGACAGACGGCCTCGCGCTTCCACGTCCAATGGCGCCGACATTCGCTGCCTGGGCGCGCTGAAGCGCCGGCTATTCAGGCACCGCCCTTGCGGCCGGCAACGGGCAGGTCGAGCAATAGCTGCGCTCGGGAACGAGATAGCGGATGCAGCAGATCCGGCGCCGCCGGCCGCTTCCCTCATCCGGATCGGTATAGGACACGGGCTTGAAGAGCGGGTTGGGCTTGCCATTCGGCAAGCGTGCGCTCTCCAGAAAGCTCAAGGCCTCGGCGACGGCGTCATTGACGCCCATGGCGCGTTCGATGCGCCGCACGACGAATTCGAACATGTTGCCGGCATTGCTCCAGAGCACTTTTCGCGAGACGCCGGCAGCCGCCGACAGCGCCAGGACCATGGGCTCGATATGTCCCTGGATCAGCGGCATGAAGCGCGGGCCTTCATCAGCCGGGGCCGCATTGCTCCCGATGCCGCGCAGGTGGATGTGGCGTGTCGCGCCATCGGGACCGAAGGTGCAGCCAATGGCGGCCAGGTCGATATCGACCGCCCTTTGCGCCATCAGCGCGAGCGCCAGATAGGGCGGCAGCAGCGTGGCGAAATGCTGTTTCGACCAGAGCGAGGCGATCGCGCGGCGGTCGCCTCCAGGGCATTGCTGGGAATAGAGCGCGAGCAACTCGGCCAGCCGCGCGGCATCGCCGAGATCGCTGCCCGGCGAAGGGGCCGGCGCATCCGCCGCCAGGACGAAACGGTCGCCATAGGCCGCCAGTTCGCCAGAAAAGAGCGGCGCAAACGCCGGAATGGTCATTGTGCCGCTTCGGATGCTAGGTCGGTATCACCTGGCGCGCGGGCGGGTCATAGGCCTGGATCGGCGGCAGATTGCCGTCGAAACGCTCGACCTGGACGGTCGTCAGCTGCCCCGTGCAGCCCTGCGCCAGCGCCGAGGTTCCGACATCCCGGGTCAGGACATTGGGGTTGCCGTGGACGCAGAGCGATTTGTCCTCGCTCGGGTCGGCGGGATCATACCAGGCACCGGTCGGGAGCTGGATCACGCCCTGGCGGATGCCACCGGTGACGCGTATGCCGGCAAGGCAGGCGCCCCGCTCGTTCGAGATCCGAATGATGTCGCCATCGGCGATGCCGCGCGCGGCCGCGTCCGCGGGATGCATGCTGGCGACCTCGCGGCCGCGGTGCTTGGCCTCGCTGCTATGGCCGCCGAAGTCGAACTGGCTGTGCAGCCGCGTGCGCGGCTGGTTCGCGACCAGCACATAGGGCGAGGCCTTGTCCGGCACATTGGTCGGCCCGAGCCAGGTCGGGTGGCCCGGGCAATCCGCCTCGCCAAAGCTCGCGATCGTCTCCGAATAGATCTCCAGCTTGCCGGTCGGCGTCGGCAGCGGATGCCCCGCGGGGTCCTCGCGGAATTTCCGCAGGCGGCCGCCATCATCGGGCAGTTGTGGCAGCTCAAAACCCTCGCCCGCCCAGAATTCCTGGAAGCTCGGTGCCGGCAGGCCCTGGGCCGCGAGTTCGACGCGCGTCGGCTCGTAGAGATGCTCCAGCCATTGCCGCACCGTACGGCCCTCGGTGAAGGCCTGGCGTGTGCCGAGCCGCTCGGCGAGATCGGCGAAGATCGCGTAGTCGTCGCGCGCTTCCCCATAGGGCTCGACGACGGGCTGCATCGGGACGAGCAGCGGGTCGTTGGAACTGCCGCCGATATCCTCGCGCTCGAGCGTCATCGTGCAGGGCAGCACGATGTCGGCATGGCGCGCCGTCGCCGTCCAGGCCAGCTCGTGCACGACCAGTGTGTCGAGCCGGGCGAAGGCCTGGCGCAGGCGGTTCAGGTCCTGATGGTGGTGGAACGGATTGCCGCCGGCCCAGTAGACCAGCTTGATCTCGGGATAGGTTCGGGTCTGGCCGTTATAGCGATAGCTGGTCCCCGGGTTCAGCAGCATGTCGGCGATGCGGGCGACCGGAATGAAGTCGGACACCCCATTCCGACCCTGCGCGAAGGTCGGCACCGGCACGGCATTGTAGCGCCGCCCGTAATAGGCGATTGCGCCCAGCCCATAGCCATAACCGCCGCCCGGCAGGCCGATCTGGCCGAGCGCAGCCGCCAGCACCATGCCCATCCAGACCGGCTGCTCGCCGTGCTCGGCGCGCTGCAGCGCATGGGCGACGACGATCAGCGCGCGCCGGCCATGCAGCCGTGTCGCCAGCGCCGTGATCGCATCGGCCGGAACGCCGGCAATCGCCGCGGCCCAGGCCGCATCCTTGGGCTGGCCGTCGGTCTCGCCCAGGAGATAGCGCTCGAAGATCGGCCAGCCGACCGTGCAACGCGCGAGGAATTCGCGATCATGCAGGCCATTGACGACGAGGGTGTGGACCAGCGCCATCATCAACGCCGTGTCGCTGCCGGGATTGGAGGAGACCCACTCCGCACCTGCCTCCTCCGGCAGGTCGCCCCGGAGCGGCCCGACCAGCACGAACTGGCAACCGCGTGCCCTCGCCCGGTCCATGGCGCCGCGCTCGACATGCTTGCTGATGCTGCCGCCGGCCACCATGCTGTTCTTCAGGGCCATGCCGCCAAAGGCGAGCACGATCTCGCTGTGATCGGCGATCTGCTCCCAGGAGACGTTGCGCTTCACCAGGTCCTCGTAGTCGCCGATGACATGGGGCACCAGGACCGAGGACGCGCCCGAGGAATAGCTATTGACCGAGCGGACATAGCCGCCGACCGAGGTATTCAGGAAACGGTGGATCTGGCTCTGGGCGTGGTGGAAGCGCCCTGCGCTTGCCCAGCCATAGGAGCCACCGAAGATCGCACCCGGGCCGTGATCGTCGCGGATGCGCGCGAGCTCACCCCCGAGCAGATCGAGCACGGCCCCCCAGGACATCGGCAGGTACTCGTCGCGTCCGCGCCGATCGTCCGGCCCCGGGCCGCGCTCGAGCCAGCCGCGGCGGACCATGGGCTGTGCGATCCGCGCGCGATGGCGCAAGGCGGCCGGGAAGTTCTGGATGATTTCGTTCGGATCGGGATCGCCCGGGTGGGGCCGGACTTCGAGCCGGCCATCCTGCATGCGGGCCGAGAACACGCCCCAATGCGAGGTATGCGGGCGAAAGGCGTCATCCGCCGCAGAAGGCTCGGTGATCTGGTCGTTCGAATGGGTCATCACATGTCTTCCCAGGCGCCAAAGCCGCCACAGCGATCATGGCATCCGGCATAGTGCCCCTGGATCGCAAGAGATTTCTGCGGCCCTCCCCGATGAGTGCCGCCTCAAGCCGAACTGACGCGCCGGCCCGAAGGCCGGCACGCGTCATCCGGCGGCCTCAAACCGCCACAACATATCCATCGCGGCGCGGGTCGGCTGCGCCGGTCATCACGCCGGTTGCGGGGTCGATCGCCACGGCCTGCATGCCGCCGCATCGCATCGTCCAGCCGGCATCAAAGGCCTCGATCTCGTGGCCGCGCCGCCGCAGCTCTTCAATCGTCCCGGCTGCGATACGGTTCTCGGCCTGGATGAAGCGCCCGTCCCAGAGCCGTGCCCGCGGCGCCTCGATCGCCTCCTGCAGCGGCAGGCCGAAATCGAGATGCTGCACCATAGCCTGGGTCTGGGTCTGCATGATGCCGTAGCTGCCGGGCGTGCCGAGCGCGAGCACCGGCTTTCCGGCGCGCGTCGTGATGCTGGGCGACATGCACATCGGCAATTCGTCGCCCGGCTTCGAGCGGTTCGGACTGCCGGGCTGGACATCGGCCCAGTACAGGAAATTGTTGAGGCAGAGCCCGGTGCCCGGCACGACGATGCCGCTGCCGAAGGGGCTGCCGAGGCTGTTGGTGATGCAGACCAGATTGCCCTCGGCATCAGCGGCCGAGAACGAGGTGGTATGGGCGGGATCCTCCTTGTCCTGCGGCGTCCATTGCTCGGTCGGGCCTTCGATCGGCTCCCCGTCGCCGATGCGCTGGCGCAGGCCCGCGATCGCGGCATCGGAGAAGATCTCGGCCAGGATCTCGGCGGAGGGATTGTTGCTGGCGATCCTGAGGCCGGCCGCGAGCCTGATGGCCCGATAGACCAGGTCGAGATGCTCCGGCCCATCCTTGCTCAGGCCTCCCAGATCGAAACCTTCGAGGATCTTGAGGCTCAGCAGGAACTGGAATGCCTCGCAGGGCGGCGGCGGAACATGGATATCGAGGCCGCGATAGCTCACGGCATGCGGCTCGCGCCAGCGCGGTTGCACGGCCGCGAGATCGGCCATGTTCATCTTGCCGCCGAGCCCGCTCAGATGTCCGACGATCCTTTCGCCCAGCGCGCCGCGATAAAGATGGTCCGGTCCCTTGGCCGCGATCTCCGCGAATGTGCCCGCGAGATCGGCCTGGCGCAGTACCTGGCCGAGCTTCACCGGTCCGCCATCCGGCAGGTAATTGGCGCTGAAGGCGGGATAAAGCTCCGGCGAGGCCGCGAGGAGCGGCGCCTGCTCGTTGAACTCCTCCACACCGAATTCGGAGAGCGCGAATCCGTCCCGGGCGAGCGCGATCGCCGGCGCCAGGATCTCACTGAGGGGCTTCCTGCCATAGCGCGCCGCCAGCTCGCACCAGCCCGCGAGATTGCCGGGAACCGCGACCGCATGCGGGCCGCGCTCCAGTTCGGCCCGCTTGGTGAAGCGTTCGGCCAGGAAGCTCGCCTGGATCGGCGGTACGAAGTCGAGCACGCGGACGCGTTGCTCGGCGGCGCTCCAGAGCGTCGCCGAGCCCATGCCGGTCAGGCTCGACATGAAGGGCTCGACCACGGTCAGGGCGGCAGCGGTTGCTGCAATCGCGTCGAAAGCGTTGCCTCCCTGGATCAGGAGCCTGGCGCCGGCCTGGGCGGCGAGCGGGTGCGCCGCGGCAACCATGCCGTGGCGAGAAAACAACGTGGGGCGGCGGCCATGCATCGTCAGTCGTCCTTGCGTCCCTGTCCTCAGGCTGGATGCGATCAGAGCACAGTTCGCCGGCAAGGACAGGCCGCCAGCCCACGCTTTTCGAGGGGGTGCCGCCGGAGCTACATGCATGGCTGGGGCGATGATCGCCTCAGCCATGCGCTTCTGGAAGGAAGCAGGAATTGGAGGGGGAGCCGATCGTCGTCGGGGCTGATAACGGCGCTTCTGTCGGCTCGTCATCCTCTCCTGGTGAGAAAAGCCTCGAAAGGAAGCGGTTCCCGCTGGTGCTGCCGAGATAGGTTGCCTGCCCGGCCGCTACGGTTCAGAGCGAACAGGCGTGATCACCGCTGTTCGCCGCTCCTCCTCCCGCTCTTCATCGAGTGCGCCCGCCCGCTGCCTGGTTCAGGACGCAAAGAGGGCTCGCGCTGCAGCGAGGATTTCCGCCGTCGAGGGGAATTTTCCGATACCGGCGAGCCCTTCGGAGCCGCATTCGATGTTCGCCCAGCGGATGACTCCATGCGGATCGATCAGGAACTGGCCCTTGAGCTGGGGCCATTGCTTCTCCATGTCGGAGTGGTCGGTCGGGCTCTCCCTATAGCCGTCGAGCCTGGTCAGACTGTCAGCGGCCTCCCTGATCGGCACGGGCTGCGGGAACTCATCATTCGGATTGATCCGCAGCGTCGCAAAAGCCTCCAGTAACTCCGGGGTCGCAGGCGGCTTCGGCACACCATAGGCGCGATGGGTGGAGAGCTCCGGATCGACCGCCAGGCGCAGGTTGCTCGGGCGGAATTTGAAGTAGAGCTGCGCGTTCTCCAGCGGCGTTGCCACAATCCCAAGCGTTTCCACACCGATGGCCTTGAGCTCGCGATCGGTCGCCGCCATGTGCGCGATCGCCCGCCGGCAGAACGGGCACCACAGCCCCACGAACAGCGCAAGAAACACCGAATGCCTTTCGCGGTAATCGGAGAGCGACGCGATCCCGCTTCCGTCGACCGTAGGGAGGA
Organism: Allobosea sp. 05T433; assembly: GCF_056396065.1. NCBI lineage: Bacteria > Pseudomonadati > Pseudomonadota > Alphaproteobacteria > Hyphomicrobiales > Alloboseaceae > Allobosea > Allobosea sp. 05T433. The sequence goes on from NZ_JBFTKS010000048.1 coordinate 9,095, forward strand.
CAAAATCAGGCGCCAATTCGCCTGGCGAGGCCGGGGGCCGGAATCCATTTGCCATACGAAGACTCTCCGCCTGACGAACTGGATCAGTTGAGAACCGGCAGGATCATGCCGGGGCCTCGGCCGGCAGGCAGGAACCTATTCCGGCCGTTCAAGTATAACTCTGCCGCAGCCCGGTTCCCAGCCTTACGGTGCAGTGCGGCGGGATTCCGTACGCGTCGGCGCTCGGCCCGGAGTCTGCTCCGCCCCGCTTCGCCGCTCACTGCAGATGCGGCTTCTTCAGAAAGCTGCCCCTGTCGGCCGACCGGATGCGAAGCCATGTCTCGCGGCCGTCGCGGACGACCCTGATCGGGACCTCGGCGCCTGCCGGGCCGCTCGCCCAGAGCTTCCGATAGAAATCGGCCAGGCCGTCGATCTCGCCATCGCGAACATCCGAGATGATGTCGCCGGGACGCAGGCCCGCCTGGGCTGCCGGCCCGCCTTCGGCCACGCTCATCACCACGACCTTGCCATTGCTCTCGGCCGAGAAGGCGCCGAGCCAGGGGCGTGGCGGCTTGTCGACCCGGCCCCGGGCGAGCAGATCGTCGAGGATCGGCGGAAGCAGATCGATCGGCACGACCATATTGACGTCAAAGATCTCGCCGGCCCGGCCCATCCGCAGGTGCAGCGAGCCGATGCCCAGGAGCTTTCCATCCGGTCCGAACAGCGCCGCACCACCCCAGGACGGGTGCGCCGGGGCGGTGAAGATGGCCTCGTCCAGCAGATATTCCCAGTAGCCGGCGAATTCCTGCTTGGCCACGATATTGGCCTCCACGACTTGCCCGATGCCGTCTGCAAGCAGGACGGACTCGCCGATTTCGGCATCAGTGGCGGCGCCGAACGCGATCGCCGGCAGGTCGAGCCGCTCAAGCGCCTGGACCAGGCCAAAGCCGGTCTCCTGATCATAGGCCAGCGCATGCGCTGGCACCACGCGACCAGTCCACGTCGTCAGCCAGACGTCCTCAGCTTCGGTAATCAGATAGCCGATGGTGAGCACCAGCCCATTGTCCCGAATGACGACACCGCTGCCTTCCCGCCTTGTACCCAGCGCGGAGGCCGTAAAGGCATCGGCAGGAATGGACGAGCGAACGCCCACGACGGAGTGCAAGATCGGGCCGATGCTCATCGTTCCATCCTGAAAGGGCGCGGCGCTGAGATCGAGGCGGTGCGCCGGCCGGCAGAAACTGGATAGCTCTCTCAAGAGGTATGAACCGGCCTGATCGACACAAGGCCCCGACGGTGATTGAGCGGTCGGTTACCCGAATGTGATCGACACAGACCGGCCGCTTGGAGACGCCTCCGCCCTTCTCGTCCAGGTTGTATTCCTCTAAATTGCGGATGGACACGGGAGACAACAAGGGATCGGGGCCCTGTCCGGACAAAGCTCGACATGCGGAACAGGGCGAGAGTGGACCACAACCCATTTCTCAGGAAACAGCTCTAAGGCACTCATCATGCGAATCTATGTGAGCAGCGTTTTCGTCGACGACCAGGCCAAGGCCCTGGACTTCTATACCGGCACGCTTGGCTTCATCGAGAAGAACGATGTTCCCGTCGGCGACTACCGTTGACTGACGGTCGTATCACCGGAGGAACCAGGAGGAACCGAACTGCTGCTGGAACCCAGCGCGCATCCGGCGGTCAAGCCCTACAAGGACGCTCTCGTCAAGGACGGCATTCCCGCAACCTCGTTCCAGGTCCAGGATCTGAATGGAGAATTTGCAAGGCTTAGCGAGCGCGGGGTCGTGTTCACGCAGGAGCCGACGGATGCAGGCCCTGTGCGGATGGCGATCCTGGACGACACCTGCGGCAATCTCATCCAGCTGATCCAAATGAAACAGGGCTGAACGCCATTAATCTTCCCGAAATCCGGCATCCGCCTTTACGACAGATGCCTAGCTTGTCGGTGATCATGCGCCGGGGCACACCCTGTCGCAGGCACGGCCGCATGGGCCAACAGGCGCACCGACGACAACAGTGCTCTCCCCCAGTCCAAGCTCGGTTGGCACAGGCCCACGTGACGTTGCCCCTCGGTCCCAATCCAGTTTGACGTTCGTTCGGTACGCAAACAGAGGCGCCAAAGCGTCTTAGCCGCTACGGTCAACAAGTGGTAGGAACGACCGGTTACCGGGGCATGGCGGCGTGATGACGAAGCTTGGTCTTGATTGCAGAATGTCGGAAGCAAGCTGCCGCTCGCAAAGAACCTGGCTCCATCGAAAGAGAGGTCCTGTGGCCCGCTCGGTGCTGATCACGATCGCCGTTGCGTTCGCCGGTGCGGCCCTGTCCGCCGAACCGCAGCCGAGCAAGGCTCTTCCGCCTGCATCGGCAACGGCCGCCTGCCTTGAGCAGAACAGCCTGCCAAACGACGTTTTCGGCTTCAATTCGGGAAGTGACGTCAATGATCTCGGACAGTTTTCTCTCTCGGGAGCATATGGCGGTTCGTTCGGAGCGCGCAGCGGCCCACTCGCGTCGCACAACCTCAATGTCCAGGCGACCTACTCGCCATGGCGCTGTGTCGAGCTCGATCCCTTCGCCTTTGCGGGGGTGACCAATTCGAAGACGTTCGGTGCGAAGGCCAACGGCTCCACCGTCGGCGGCGGTATCGAGATGAAGTACAAGCTGCTCGGGCGCGATACAAATGGCGTCGGCCTGACCTTCGACGCCGTGCTCCAGGGCGCGGCAACCGATGGCGCGTTCTACACGCTCACCGGACGATCGCGCAGTGTCTATGACGGCGTCTTCTTGGTGTTCCTCGACAAGGAACTGGTCGCCGGCAAGCTCTACGGGGCTCTCAACGTCAGCTACGACTGGAACTATCAGGACCTCGGCTCGCCAAGCGGCGGCTATGCCAGAACCTCGATAGCTCGCATTGGCGGCGCGCTGACCTATCAGCTTGCGGACAGTTTCTTCATCGGTGCCGAGGCAAGCCATTTCCGGCGTTACGATAACCTTGCCTTCGGTCATGTCCTCGGTCAGGCGACGTTCGCGGGGCCGAACTTCTATTGGGCCTTCACGAAAGATTGGGCACTCTCCGGTGCCTGGAGTATCCAGGTGGCCGGTCGCGCCACCGGTGTTGGCGGCAATGTCGATCTGACCAATTTCTCCCACCACATCGCCAAGCTGAAGCTCAACCATGATTTCTGACGTGGTTCACGCCGCTTTGGCTTGCGGGGCGGATGGCTCGCACCCAGAGCCGATGACGACGGCTCATAGCGGATGATGGCGAAGCCCTCGGAAGCGCGCCGCGCTGCTCGGCGAGGTCGAGGGCTTGAAGGCCAGGATACAGCCGATCGACGGTCAGGTTTCGGCAATCGAGCAGCTAGCTGACGAGGCCGAGATAGCCCGCAAGTTCGCGCGCCGCGGCAGCGCCCGCCCGGTTGGCGCCGATCGTCGAGGCCGAGGGGCCATAGCCGACCAGATGGATGCGCGGGTCCTTGGCGACCTGGGTCGCGAGCCGGCCTGTCATGACGATGCCGCCCTTCTCGTCCCGGATCTGCAGCGGCGCCAGATGGTCGAGCGAGCTGCGGAAACCGGTGCACCAGAGAATGACATCGGCCCTTTGCTCGGCTCCGTCGGCCCAGCGCACACCCTGTTCGGTGATCTCGCTGAACATCGGCACACGCTTCAGCACGCCGCGCTCGCGGGCGGCAAGCAAGGCCGGTGTCAGTGGAATCCCGGTCACCGACACGACGGAGCCGGGGATCAGGCCCTGCCTGACCCGGTCTTCGACCATGGCGACGGCGGCGCGCCCATCTTCTGCCGTGAAGGGACGGTCCCGAAACTGCGGCTCCCGCCTGGTGACCCAGGTGGTCGAGGTGACGCGGGAAATCTCATCGAGCAATTGCAGAGCGGAGATGCCGCCGCCGACCACGATGACATGCTTCCCGGCGAACGCGTCGGCTGTGCGGTAATCGCGGGTGTGAAGCTGCCGGCCCAGGAAGCGGTCGGCTCCCGGATAACTCGGAATATAGGGTGTCTCCCAGGTGCCGGTGGCATTGATGATGCTGCGGGCCGAGAAGGTTTCGCGATCGGTCTCGATCCTGAAGCGGTCGCCGCGGTCGCAGACGACCTTGACCGCCACCGGGCGATAGACCGGCAGCTGAAACTTGCGTTCATAGGCCGCGAAATACCGGGGAACAGCCTCGGACGCCCTCACCTCGGTCAGGCCGGGTTCGATCACATCGGAGAACTGCATGCCCGGCAGGTCATGGATCCGGTTGACCGTGCTGAGCGTCAGCGACGGCCAGCGATATTGCCAGGCGCCGCCGGCTTCCGGGGACTTGTCGAGAACGAGATAGTTCCTGCCGGCCAGAAGACCGAGATTCTGCAGGTGATAGGCGCTGGACAGCCCCGCCTGGCCGGCGCCGATGACCATGATATCGACCTTGATCACGGCTCGGACATCGCCCCTCAGTGGGGACGACTCGGTCGTATCGGGCGGGTCGGAAGGCTCGAGATCGGCGCTCATTCCCAAAGCCATGAGACAGGAAGCGCGCGAACTCAAGCCATCCTCCCAAAGCGCAGGCACGACACCTGCCGCGGCGCGGTCGACGCCGCTTGCCGCGAAGGGTCACCCGAATTCCGGATCATCCCGGGTGCGTTCCAGGATGAGGGGGATAATCAGATCCTCTTCATCCCAGAGATGCCGCAGCAGGGTTCGGTCGAAGCCCTCGATCTCTCCGGCGATCCGCTCGGCCACGCGCAACGCGTCCCCGTCGCGCCCCGAGACCTCGCCCGACAGCGCTGCGATGAGCTCGCGGCTGGCGCTTCCGAGCCGGTCGATCGCGCCATGGATCACATCGTGGTCATTGTCGAGGATATCGAACCCCTTCTGCAGCCTCGGTGCCGCTGCGGCAAAGGACGGGAAGTAGTGCTCATCCTCGACGCGGTGATGTCCATCGAGCTCGCCGAGCAAAAGGCCCATCCGGCGCTGGAAGAGCGGTAAGAACGCGGCTGGGGACGTGCGACCTTCCCTGAGATCGGTTGTCATGCCGCCGATCAGCACCGAGAGCTCCCGAAACAGATCATGCCTCTGGAGCCAGCCTTCGGCCAGCCCGTGCAGGCTCGGATCATTCGCCCACTGGTCGCGCGGGAACTTGCGCAGCAATGCGAGTAGCTCATCCGGCAGGCCGCCCCTCACCTCGACATTGAGTGCCCTGTCGATGTCCTTCATTTCGTCGCTCTCCTTTCCGCATTGGGGCGCTGGGCCGGCCGTGGCCGAGAACCACGGCCGGCCCAGGCCTATCAGCGCGTGCCTTCCTTCAGGCCGAGCAGCTGCCATTCCCAGCGCAGCCCCTGTCCGAAGCCACCGCCATGTTCGGCGAAAAGCTTGGCGACCTCGTCAGCCGTCGGGCGCGCCCAGTCGCGCTGCAGCTCGGAGACATAGGCAATGGTGGTGAGCGGCTGCGCGCCGGCCTGGACCATGCGCTGCACGCCGCGCTCATGGCCCTCGGTGCTGCCTCCGCCGGATGCATCGGTGACGATGTAGACCTCGTAGCCGTCGGCAAGCGCGTCGATCACCGGCATGCTCAGGCACACTTCGGTCCACAGACCCGCCATCACCAGCTTCTTCTTGCCGGATTTCTTGACCCAATCGAGGACGCGCTGATCATCCCAGGAATTCAGCCCGGTCCGGTCGACCGGCGTCTGATCCGGGAAGACGGCCTGGACCTCCTCGAACAGCGCCTGGCGCTCGGCGAAGGCCGTGGTGAGCAGGGTCGGCACCTTGAACAGCTTCGCCGCCTTGGCGAGGAAGGTCGTGTTGTTGACGACCGCTTCGCTGGTGTGGGAGCGCAGCGCCAGCAGCTGCAGATACTGGTGATCGATCAGCAAGAGCGCGTGATCATCGGGGGTGAGCAGAGAACTCTTGGCCATATCGATATCTCCGTAGGGTTCGATCGAGGCCGCGGCCCCGATGCCTCAAGAAATATTCGTGGAACGAATTTGCCTGTAGTCGGCCATAACGGTACTGTCCGTTCCAAAAATGGAACGACGCGATGCAGGATCTCAATGACCTCTTCTATTTCGCCCGTGTCGTCGAGCATGGCGGATTCGCACCAGCCGGGCGCGCGCTCGGCATGCCTAAATCGACGCTGAGCCGCCGCATCGCGCTGCTCGAGGACAGGTTGGGGAGCCGGCTCCTGCAACGTTCGACGCGGCATTTCGGGATGACCGAAGTCGGCGAAGTCTATTACCGGCACTGCGTGGCGATGATCGCCGAGGCAGAAGCCGCCCAGGAGGCGATCGACAACACCAGCGCCGAACCACGCGGGATGATCCGCGTGACATGCCCGATCTCGCTGATGCTGAGCTTTGTTTCCCCGGTCATGTCGCGTTTCCTGATCGCCCACCCGCAGGTGCGCGTGCAGCTCTCTGCAACGAACCGCCGCGTCGACGTGATCGAGGAAGGGGTCGACATCGCCCTGCGCGTCCGGTTTCCTCCGCTCGAGAATGAGGGGCTGGTGATGAAGCGGCTCGCAGAGAGCCGGCAGCTCCTGGTCGGAAGCCCGGCTCTGCTCGACCGGTTCGGCCGGCCGGAAACGCCTACGCAGTTGAGCCGGCTGCCAGGGCTGGATCTGATCCGGTCCCCCCCCAGACATGCCTGGGAGCTTCGCAACGCTGCGGGCGAACCTGTCAGCATCGCGTTCGAGCCGCGATACGCCACCGACGACATGGACGCCCTGCGGCAGGCGGCCGAGGACGGCGTCGGCATCGCTCAGCTCGCGGACTATCTCGTCATGGACAAGGTCGCCTCCAGCGCGCTGGAAATCATCCTGCCGGATTGGACGCTGCCGAGCGGAATCGTGCATGCGGTCTTTCCCTCGCGCCGCGGGCTGTCACCGGCTGTGCGCGGCTTCATCGACTTTCTCGCGGCGGAATTCCAGGCGAGATGACCCMGGCCAGCCTGCGGCAGCGCCCCTGACGCGCACTGCCTTGCCATTCCCGAGGGCCGGACGATCCCGCCTTCCCTTGACTGCATCGGGCTGCGACTGTGCAGCCATGCCTGCACCAATACGCTCCCTTGCACGCTTCCTCGCACGCCCCCTGCGCCTGGGTCTCCTCGCCATCGCGCTCCTCGGCAGCGGCTGGGGGAGCGGCGCCCATGGTCAAGCCAGAACGGGCGTGCCGGCAACTGCGGATGTCGCTGCCCCCTACGGACCGGGCGGCGTCTATGCGCGGATTCCGGCTGTCGATGAATACGGACGGGATCAACTGGCGATGTTCCGCGCCTGGAACCCCGATCCGGTCGGACATCACGATGCCAATCTCCGGGCGATCCAGCCGGCGCTCGCCAGGGTGGTGCGCCGGGCCCGGGCCGACAATCCCGATCTGCGCTTCGTGATCGGCTCAGGCCGGCGCGACCGCACACTGCAACGCCAGGCGGTCGCCTGGGGCTGGTCCAGGGTGCATGCGAGCTCACACCGTTCGGGTAATGCCGTGGATCTGTGGCCGCTCGATGCGGAGGGCCGGGTGATCTTCGATCCGAATGCCCAGAACCGGATCGCAGTTGCACTCAAGCGTGCCGCCACCGAACTGGGCGTATCGCTGCGCTGGGGCGGCCGTTTCCGCGGCTACAAGCACATGGACCGCTCGCATTTCGAGCTGTCGCTCGGGGCAAGGGCGTCACGGAAGGTGGGTTCCGCCTCCCGGTGATGATCCGCTGGCCGGACAGAGTGCAGGCGGGCAAAGCCGAGAATGGCAACCGCTTCATTGACCAACCCCGGTGGCTGGCTGTGCGAGAAGGCCAAGGTCCACGTTCGCCTCGGCCCCGTTCGAGCGTACGGGTTGGCCCGACAGCGGAACCAAGTATGGTGCGCGGCAATACCTCTCTTGGTTCATATCTGAATTCTGGCGCTTCGTCTTCGTTCAGCAGCAGGTCGAGAAACCTGTCACGAGGACGTTTGAATTTTCACCGATGCAGAAGGGCGCGGGCTTCAACCTCGATGCGGTGAAGGCGAAAATCGACGTCGCCCGAACCGACATGGTCAAGTAAGGGCCAAGCCTACGGCCAAAGCCATATCACGGCAGGCGGATCAAAGCTGCCCGACGTGACTTATCCGCAGATCGCGACGCTTTCTGGAAGGGCGCCATGAAACCCAAATACGCTGCAGCCCCACTCGCGCCCCTAAGGGCCCCGCAGGGCCGTCACGCCCCGCACGTCAAGCAGACGCAGCGGGCACGGTGAAACGGTGCTTTCCGAGCTGCCCTCCGTCAATCACCTGTCGCTGGTCATAACCCAGGCAGCGGCCCCCGCCTTCCTCCTTGGCGCGGTGGTCGGCCTCATCTCGGTCTTGATCAACCGCCTCGAGCGCATTCTCGACCGGTCGCGAACATTGAACGCGCTGGATCGTTCGATCGCCCCGGATCTCAAGGCGGACTTGCCCCGCCTCGAACGGCGAGCAGGCTTGATCAACAGCGCCATCGTGTTCGCGATTTCCAGCGGGGTGACGACGATCCTGCTGATGGTTGTTGCCTTCGCCCTCGCCTTCCTGGGCTTAGCTCACGAGCGCGGCGTAGCGTTTCTCTTCGTCCTGTCCGTTGGACTGTTCGGCGCCTCGCTCACTCAATTCCTGCGCGAGGTCCAGATGGCGCTTCAGAAGATCGATCTCATCAGTTGACCGAACGCCCGGGCCAGATCATCGGACCGGATGCGGATCCGGTCCGATGATCCAATCTTTCTTAATGGGCATCAGCTTTCCCGAAATCCGCAATCCACTTTTCGGGCCCATGCTTCAGGTCCTCACCGCCTCCGAAGAGACTGTAGCCCCTGCGCTATCGGCCCGGCCCGAACAGCCGACCGCGTCGTGCGCGTTCGACGCCTCCAAGGCATTCTATTTGAGATGTCACAAAGCACTTGTGAAATCTCAGAATCTGATCCAGCATGCCTGCCATGCTCGATACCTCGCCTGCGTTCGCGCCATCCTCGTCGCTCCCGGTTGCGGAGACGCAGCTCGATGTCGCAAGCCGGCGGCTGCGCAAGGCGGTCGTCTCCTGCGAGCTTGCGCCGGGCGAATTCGTCCATGAGGCCGCCCTGGCCGAACGCTTCGCACTGGGCCGCGCCGGTATCCGCGTCGCGCTGACCGAGCTCACCGCGGCCTGCTTCGTCGACCGGCACGCCCGCCAGGGTTGGCAGATCGCACCCGTCGACGGCGCCCTGATCGCGAGCGTACTGGACGGCCGCCGCAGGCTGGAGCCGTCGCTGGCGACGCTGCAGCCGAGCGGGCAGACCCAGGCTGCACTGGCCGCGCTGCTTGGCGTGATGGACTCTGTCCGGGGCCGGACCGAGCCGGTGGCGCTTTCGACCGCGCGCTCCGCCGAACGGCAGCTGCGCAACCTGCTGGCCGCGGCGACCGGGACGCTTGCCCGCCGCTGGCTCGGCGACATCTGGGACCATGCCGATCGGATCGTGCGCATGCTCGACCTCGCCGGCCATCCGATTGCGCCGGCTGAGCTCGGCGATCTCGTGAGCGCACTTGCCGCTGGCGATGCCGAGGCGGCGAGCCTCGCCATCGCCGCGGAGCACCGGCGCTTCACCGAGGCACTCGCCCAGGGCCTGATGCTGGCGGCATCGCGGCCCGCGCCACCACCGGCCCGCTCGGCAAGGCGCTCGCGACGGACGACGACCATCACCACCGACCAGCCCCGCCCCCTCTCGAAGGAGCAGCAGCGATGACCCCTCTCTCACGGAATGCTCGTCTTGCTGCGCTGGCCGCAGCGCTCGCTTTCTCTGCCGCCCCCGCCCATGCATCGAAGGAGCGCTTCGTCGTCGACCTCGTCAACGAGCCGTCCTCGCTTGATCCGCAGGTGCAGTGGAACCCCGACAGCTACTATGTCTACCGCAACATCTTCGACAATCTCGTCACCCGCGACGACAAGGGCGAGATCGTCCCGCAGGTCGCGACGAGCTGGAAATACCTCTCCGACACCGAGATCGAATTCGAACTGCGCTCCGATATCCTCTTCCACGACGGTTCGAAGCTGACCGCCGAGGATGTCGCCTACAGCGTCAAGCGCATCACCGACCCGAAATTCGGCAGCCCGCAGCTCGGCCAGTTCGACAAGATCACCGATGCCGTCGCGCTCTCGCCGACCAAGGTGAAGCTCACCACCAACGGCGCCTATCCCGCCCTGCTGGCCCAGCTGGTCAAGCTCTCGATCGTGCCGAAGGCGGTTGTCGAGGCCGTCGGCAAGGATGCGTTCAACCTGAAGCCCATCGGCAGTGGCCCCTATAAATTCGAAGGCTGGCAGCGCGGCGTCCAGGTCTCGCTCACCCGCAACGATGCCTATTGGGGCGACAAGGGTCCGTTTCCGGCGGTGATCTTCCGCGCCGTGCCGGACGGAGCGACCCGGGTCGCCAATCTCCAGGCCGGCACCAGCGATCTCGGCGTGACGCTCGACAGCGATCAGGCGGCCCAGCTCAAGTCGTCGGCCAAGGCCAATGCCCTGATCGGCCTGACCGAGCGCGTCGCCTATCTGCGCCTCAACACCACCAAGCCGCCGTTCGACAACGTCAAGCTGCGCGTGGCGGCGGCCCATGCCATCGACAAGGAAGGCATGGTCGACGGCCTGCTCGGTGGCTTCGACAAGCCCGTCTCGCAATTGCTGACGCCTGCGAGTTTTGGCTGGATCGAGGGCATGAGCGGCCCTGGCTTCGACCTCGCCAAGGCCAAGGCCCTAGTCGCGGAGGCCGGCCCGGCGGCAAAGGCCGAGATCGAGCTTGCGACCGCACCGGTCTTCGATCAGCGCATCGTCCAGGCGATCCAGCAGCAGCTCGTCGATGCCGGCTTCACCGTCAAGATCGCGATGACCGACATGGCGACCTATCTCAAGCGCTCGCAGGCCGGCCCCGAGGCCACCTCGACGCTGAGCTTCGGGCGCTGGTCCTGCGCCTGCCAGGATGCCGATGGCGTGCTCTTCCCGCTGGTCCACAAGAGCAGCGGCTGGTCGGCCTATCGCAACCCGAAGGCCGACAGCCTGCTCGAGGAGGCGCGCCAGACGCTCGACAAGGACAAGCGGCTTGCCGCCTACAAGCAGGTTCACGAGATCATCGCGACGGAAGCCCCGCTCGTGCCGCTCTATCAGGCGGCCGTGCTCTACGGCGCGACCAAGAACCTGCAGTTCAAGCCGACGCCGAATGAAAGCATGTTCCTGAACCGCATGAGCTGGGTGGACTGAGGCTTCGTGCAGGGCTTTCTTCTCAGGCGTGCCGGACAGGCGCTCGTCACCATCCTCGGGGTGGTGACGCTGATCTTCTTCGTCCAGCGCCTGACCGGCGATCCGACCTATCTGCTGGTGCCGGAGACCGCGACCAAGGCCGATGTCGAGGCGCTGCGCCATGCGCTCGGCTTCGACCGGCCGCTTCTGCTGCAATATCTCGACTTCCTGGCTGATCTCGCCCGTTTCGATCTCGGCCAGTCCGTGGTGCAGCGCGTGCCGGTGCTGACGATCATCGCCTCGCGCCTGCCCTACACGCTGATGCTGGCGGCGGGCGCGCTCGTCGTCGCCTGCGGCATCGGCGTGCCGATGGGCATCCTGCTCGCGGTGTTTCGCGACAGGCCGATCGCCAAGGCTGCTTCCGGCATCGTGCTGGCGGCCCAGAGCATGCCGACCTTCTGGAGCGGCATCCTGATGATCCTGGTCTTCTCGGTGCTGCTCGGCTGGCTGCCACCCTCCTCCACCGGCGATTTTTCGCATCTCATCATGCCCTCCTTCGCGCTCGGCCTGCTCAGCATGGCGACCTTTGCGCGGATCACCCGCTCGGCCCTGCTCGACGAGCTCTCGAAGGACTATGCCCGCACCGCCCGCTCGCGCGGGGTCCGCACCGGCCGGCTGCTGCTGCGCCATGTCGCCCGCAACGCCTCGATCCCGCTGATCACAGTCGCGGCGCTGGAAATCTCGAACCTGCTCGCCGGTGCGGTGATCGTCGAGACGGTGTTCGCCTGGCCCGGCATCGGCCAGGTGACTGTGCAGGCGATCCTGGCCCGCGATTTCATGATCGTGCAGGGCGTCGTGCTGATGGGGGCCTTCGTCACCGTGCTGCTCAACCTGCTCTCCGACGTACTCTACAGCATCATCGATCCGCGCATCGTGCTGGACGGGGCGCGATGAGCGCGATCGCTGCCTCCAGCCCTGGCCCGCGCCGCCGCCTCGCGCTTGGCCGCTGGTGGCCGGTCGCGATCATCGCGCTCGTGGTGCTGGTCGCGATCCTGGCGCCCTGGCTCGCGCCCTATGACCCCAATGCCCAGAACCTCGCCGGCCGGCTGAAGCCACCAGGCACCGTCTCGCGCAGCTTCCATTACTGGCTGGGCAGTGACGAGCTCGGCCGCGACCTGCTCAGCCGGATCATCCATGGTTCGCGGGTCTCGCTGATCGTCGCCTTCGCCTCGGTCATCCTGTCGGGGACCGTCGGCACGGTCCTGGGCATGATTGCCGGCTATCGGCGCGGGTTCGTCGAGGTCGCGGTGATGCGCGTCGTCGATGTCTTCCTCTCGATCCCGGCCGTGCTGCTCGCTATCATCACCGTCGCGGTGCTGGGGCCGAGCCTCGTCAACGTCATCATGGTGCTCGCGCTGACGCGCTGGCCGCGATACGCCCGCGTGGCCTATAGCCAGACACTCACGGTCGCGACGATGCCCTATGTCCGGCTGGCCGCGCTGATGGGCGCCGGCGCCGGGCGCATCCTCTTCCGCCATATCCTGCCCAACATCATCGGCGCGGTCAGCGTCGTCGCGACGCTCGAATTCGGGCTGATGGTGCTGTTCGAGGCGGGCCTTTCCTTCCTGGGGCTCGGCGTGCAGCCGCCGACCGCGAGCTGGGGGGCGATGCTCTCGACCGGCCGCAACTATGTCGCGACCGCCTGGTGGGCTGCGACCCTCCCCGGGCTTTGCCTCTTTGTGCTCGTGCTGGCCGTCAATCTGACGGGCGATGCCGTGCGCGACCGCCTCGACCCCCGTTTCCGCTAGGGATCATGACCATGTTCGACGACATCAAGGGAAGACGCGCGCTCGTCACCGGCGCCTGCGGCGTGATCGGACGCTGGATCGCGGAAACGCTGCACGAGGCCGGCGCGGTGCTGGCGCTGACCGATGCGCGCGAAGACGAGCTTGCGGCCCTAGCGGCTTCGCTCGGGCTCGGCGGCGAGAGCTTCACCAAGGCGGCCGACCTGACCGACGAAACCTCGATCAAGGCGCTTGCGGCCGAGATCGGTACGCGCTGGGGCGCGGTCGACATCCTCGTCAACAATGCCGGCATCTATCCCAGCGGCTTCCTGCTCGACACCTCGACGGAAGAGTTCGACCGGATCTTCTCGGTCAACCTGCGCGCACCCTTCATCCTGACCCGGGAGATCGCGACGCAGATGGTGCGCCAGGGCGTCAAGGGCTCGATCATCAACATCTCGTCGGGCGCCTCGCGCAAGATGCGGCGCACCGTCGTGCCCTATTGCACCTCCAAGACGGCGCTCGACCGGCTGACCAAGGGCTTTGGCGTCGAGCTCGCCGAATTCGGCATCCGCGTGAATGCGCTCGAGCCCGGCTTTGCCGCCGGCAGCAAGGTCAGCGACCTGACCGAGGCGCATATCCAGAGCACGATCTCCCAGATCCCGCTCGGCCGCCCCTCCTCGCGCGAGGATGTCGGCAATGGCCTGCTTTATCTCGCCAGCAGCGCCTCGGCCTATGTCACCGGCGCGACCCTGACGATCGACGGAGGCAACTCCATCGGCTCGCTCGCCGTCCATCAGGACAAGAAGAACCCGCTCTAGTGGAGGKCACGATGACAACCTCCCTTGCGCCTGCGCGCTTTCCCGTCTCGGATTACGAATGGCCGGCCGGCAAGAGCAGCGCCTTCTGCTTCAGCGTCGATGTCGATGCCGAGAGCCCCTATCTCTGGAACCTGTCCGAGGGCGCGCCCGCCACGCTCGGACAGATCGAGCAGCGGCTGTTCGGCCCGCGCATCGGCATCTGGCGCATCCTCGACCTGCTCGACCGCTACGGCATCAAGGCGACGATGTTCGTGCCGGGGCTGGTGGCGAAGAACCATCCGGAATTGCTGCCGGCCTTCGTCGAGCGCGGCCACGAGATCGGCCTGCACGGCTATTTCCACGAGATCGCGACCGAAGCCGGTCCCGAGGAATTCGCCCGCGCGCTCGATGAATCGCTGGCGCTGTTCAAAGCCCAGGCCGGAATCGTGCCGAAGGGGTTCCGCTCGCCGGCCTGGGAGATGACGCCGGCCATGCTGGCGGAGGTGAAGCGGCGCGGCCTCTATGACAGCTCGCTGATGGGCTTCGACCATCCCTACACGATCGACGGCATTACCCAGGTTCCGGTGCTCTGGGCGGTCGATGACGCGATCTATTTCCGCTTCACCGGCAGCCCGACGGACCGCGCCCCGCCCTCGCCGCAGGGCGGCATCCTCGAAGCCTGGCTCGACGAGTGGCACATACTGCATCGCGAGGGCCGGATGATGATGCTGACGATCCATGACTGGATTTCCGGCCGGGCCGGGCGGATCAGGATGCTGGAGCGGCTGCTCGACGCGGTGACCTCTTCGCCCGGCGTCTGGATCGCGACCGTAGGCGAACTCGCGGCCCATCATGCCGCAAGCGCCAATGCCCAGCGCTTCAGCGTGCCGTTGCGCCTGGCCGAGCCAAGCGCGCCACGACGCTTCAAGACGCCGTGCTGATGCAGACCTTCACCGTCCGCCGGCCTGCCGTCCATTCGGCCCATGGCCTCGTCGCCGCACAGAACCGGCACGCAGCCGAGGCCGGCGCGGCCGTGCTCTCTCGCGGCGGCAATGCGATGGATGCGGCCATCGTCACCGCATTGGTGCTCAGCACGGTCGAGCCCTGGCTCTCCGGCATCGGCGGCGGTGGTTTCCTCGTCCATGCCGATGGTCGGACGGGGGCGACCGAAACGCTCGATTTCAATGTCCGTGCGCCTGCCGGCATCGACCCGGCGGATTATCCGCTCACCGATGCTCAGACCGGCAACTGGTTCGCCTGGCCCTCCGTGGTGGGGGACCGGAACGTCTCCGGCTATGGTGCGATCTGCGTTCCCGGCGCGATCGCCGGTTTCGCCGCGGCGTTGGAGCGTCATGGCACCCTGTCCTGGGAGGAAGCGCTGCAACCGGCGATCGAGCATGCCGAGCGCGGGCTGGAGATCGACTGGTTCGCGGCGCTCTGCATCGCGATCGAAATGGCGGGCATCGCCCGCGACCCGGTGCTCGCCGCCCTGCTGCTCGACAATGGCCATGCGCCCAAGGCCGGAGCCGATACGCGGCGCTTCAAGCCGATGGTGCAGAAGGCGGCCTTGCTCAGGCGGTTGGCGACGTCCGGCGCGCGCGATTTCTACGAGGGCGAGACGGCGCGCATGCTGGCAGTCGATCTCGCCGCCGGCGGCTCGGCCATCCGGCCGGGCGATCTCGCAGCCTATGACGTCACCTGGGCGCCGCCGCTGACCGGGCGTTATCGCGATTTCGACATCGCCGCCATTCCCGGCCTCAGCGGCGGGCCGAGCTTCCTCGATGCGGCGGTGCGTCTGGCGTCCGGCCCGCTCTCGCGCGAGACGACGCCTGCGCAACGGGCCCTGCTCTATGCCAGCGCCATCCGCGAGGCCTATGCCACGCGCCTGACCACGCTCGGCCATGCAGCGACACCGCAAGCGGGCTGCACCTCCCATGTCAGCGTGGTCGATCGCGACGGGACCATGGTCTCCTTGACCAACACCCTGCTCTCACGTTTCGGTGCCAAGGTCGCGCTGCCTAATGCCGGCATCATCATGAATAACGGCATGATGTGGTTCGATCCACGCCCCGGCCAGCCGAACAGCATCGCAGCCGGCCAGAAGCCGCTCGCCAATATGTGCCCGCTGGTGCTGAGCCAGGACGGGCGACCGGTGCTCGCCATCGGCGCGGCCGGCGGGCGCACGATCTTCCCGACCGTGCTCCAGCTGATCTCCGGCATCGCCGATCTCGGTCTGTCCCTGGAGGAGGCCTTCCATCGCCCGCGTATCGATGCCTCGACGCCGCGCATCAAGATCGACGCCCGCGCCGAACCCGACGTCGCCGCGACCGTCGCCACCGCCTTCCCGGTCGAGATCGTCGAGGACACGCTCTATCCCGTAAATTTCTCGATTCCCTCGGCGGTGATGACCTCTTCCGCCGGCGGCTTCATCGGCATGGCCCATCCGACCAGCGCCTGGGCGGCAGTCGTCGCGGCAACCGCATGAGCACGACAGAGGCCCCCGTCCTGGCGATCGAGGATCTCGTCGTCGAGATCGACGGCAACCGCATCATCGATCAGGTCTCGCTTTCGGTCGGTGCCGGACGGATCCTCGCCATCGTCGGCGAATCCGGCTGCGGCAAGAGCCTGACCGCGCTCTCGATGCTCGGCCTGCTGCCGAAGGCGGCACGGTTCATGGGCGGCGCGATCCGGCTCAACGGGCGCGACCTGACAGGGCTTGGCGAGGCCGCGCTCTCCGATGTCAGGGGCAATGAGGCGACGATCATCTTCCAGGAGCCGGTCGCCTCGCTGAACCCGCTAATGCGTGTCGGCGAGCAGGTCGAGGAGGCGCTGATCCTGCATCGCGGCCTCTCGGCCAGCGCCGCGCGCGCGGAGGCGATCGCGATGATGACGCGCGTCGGCATTCCCGATGCGACGCGGCGCGCGCGCCAATATCCGTTCGAGCTCTCGGGCGGGATGTGCCAGCGCATCATGATCGCCTCGGCACTGATCTGTCGCCCGGCCCTGCTGATCGCCGACGAGCCGACGACGGCGCTCGACGTGACGATCCAGGCCCAGATCCTCGACCTGATGCGCCGCCTGCGCGAAGAGGTCGGCACGGCGATCGTCCTGATCACCCATGACATGGGCGTCGTTGCCGATCTCGCCGACGATGTCTGCGTGATGTATGGCGGGCGCATCGTCGAGAGCGGCGCGGTCGAACCGATCTTCGCCGAACCGCGCCACCCCTATACCAAGCTCCTGCTCGCCACGATTCCGACGCTGCAGGGCCAGCGCAAGGCCGTGCTGCGCACCATCGAGGGCATGGTCCCGAGCGCCGGGTCCTGGCCCGATGGCTGCCGCTTTCGGACGCGCTGCCCGCTGGCGGACGAGGCCTGCCTGGCGCCGCCGCCTCTCGCCTGCGTCGGAGAAAGCCATCGCACCGCCTGCTGGCATTCGGACCATGTCGAGGCGCTGGTATGACCGCATCGCCGCTGCTTCAGGTCCGCGATCTCAAGGTCCATTTCAAGCTGCGTCGCGGCGTCGGTACGCCGGGCGGCGTGGTCAAGGCAGTGGACGGCGTCTCCTTCGACGTTGCGGCCGGCCGCACATTGGCGCTGGTCGGCGAATCCGGCTGCGGCAAATCGACGACCGCCTATGCCGTGATCGGCCTCGAACAGGCGACGGGTGGCACGGTCGCGTTCGATGGCCGCGACATCACCGGGCTGAAGGGGCGCGAGCGGGCGCAACTCGCCCAGGAAATCCAGATCGTCTTCCAGGATCCGAGCGCCGCGCTCGACCCGAAGATGAGTATCGAAGCCAGCATCAGCGAGCCGCTCGCCATCGCCGGCTGGACGCGCAGCGACCGGCGAAAGCGGGTGGCCGAGCTGCTCGACCGGGTCGGCCTTCCCGCCGCCTTCGCGGAGCGTCTGCCGAGCGCGCTCTCGGGCGGGCAACGCCAGCGCGTGGTGATCGCACGCGCGCTGGCCCTGTCGCCGCGCCTGCTCATTCTCGACGAGCCGGTCTCGGCGCTCGATGTCTCGATCCGCTCGCAGGTGCTGAACCTGCTGCTCGAGCTGCAGCGCGATCTCAACCTCGCCTATCTGTTCATCTCGCATGACCTGTCGGTCGTCAGGCATATCGCCGACGAGGCGATGGTGCTCTATCTCGGCACGGTCATGGAAAGCGGGCCGATCGATACGATGTTCGAGGCGCCGCAGCACMCCTATACGCAGGCGCTGCTCTCGGCGATCCCGCTGCCGGACCCGCTGCTGCAACGCCGGCGCGAGAAGATCATCCTGACCGGAGACCTGCCGAGCCCGCTCTCGCCGCCGCCAGGCTGTCCCTTCGTCAGCCGTTGCCCGATCCGGATCGAGCCCTGCAGCGCGGCCCGTCCGCCCCTGCTGGAGACGGCGGCAGGGTCGCGCGTGGCCTGTATCCTGAGGCACTAGAGCATTTTCACGTTATTCCGGCTCATATCCGGCAGCCCTGAAGTAGTTTTTGCATTCGTCGGGAGTGAAGGCGTCGAGGATTGTTCCGATGGTTCGCCAGAGGCCTTCGACGGTTCGCTCGGCTGCTTTTCGCAGGAG
>NZ_JBFTKS010000049.1:0-27399 GCF_056396065.1 Allobosea sp. 05T433
GGTGGTCTTCGTTACCGCCTACAACTTCGCCAAGCATCTCAAGGCGCTGCGATGGCGAACGCCCTATCAGGCCATCTGCGACGCCTGGATCAGTGACCCGTCACCCTTCAAAATCAATCCGCACCATCTCATCCCGAGACCGCACATCTAGAAGAGGCTGGATCAATGCGCCCGAGCCGGATCAGCCCTCGGGAACCATCGATAGTCCGCGTAGAAGAAGGCGAGGTTGCCCCAGGGTTACTTCGCGAAAAGGCCACGCCCTCCACAGGCGCAGGAACTTTTTCGGTAGCCCCGCACAGCTCCGGCGGAACGCGGAGCCCCGGATCAACCCCCCTCCACAATCTAGGCATCCCGACTGAGGAACCTCACGGCCCCCCGCGAAGTTCGGCTGGAGAAATTACTGGCTTCGACAAGGAAATTCTTGATGGAAATCCGCCTCGGCTATCACATTGAGATTGTTACACAGCAGCCGACGCCGGCCCTTCTCTTGCTGGATCCTCATCCAGGCCGCGATGCCGATATCGTAAGTCGCCTGGTCCGGACGGTGACATCGCTGGTCGACGGAAGCCCCGTGTTGACCAGCGAATATTCAGACAGCTTTGGCAATCGCCGTCGCCGCCTTGTCGTACCGACGGGTGGCGTCGCATTCAAAAGTGCCATGACCGTGCGGGACTCGGGCGAAGTCGATCTCGCGAACCGCAGCGCTCGTGAAGTATTTCCGGGAGACCTACCTTCGGATGTCCTAGACTACATCCTGCCAAGCCGGTACTGCGAATCCGATGAGCTTGCGGGCATTGCCTGGAATTTGTTTGGCAACTTCGCTGGTGGATGGAACCGCGTCCAGCAGATCTGCAACTTTGTGAATGCTCATATTCGCTTCGATTATCAACTGGCGCGGGCCACCCGCACGGCAGCGCAGTCGTTGAATGAATGCGTAGGGGTCTGTCGCGATTTTACCCATCTCGCCATAGCGTTCTGCCGCGCCATGAATATTCCAGCGAGATATTGCAATGGGTTTCTCGGCGATATCGGAGTCCCGCCTGACCCAGCGCCAATGGATTACAATGCCTGGTTAGAGGCCTATCTCGACGGCTGTTGGTATACTTTCGACGCGCGGCACAACGTACCGCGGATTGGCCGCATCCTGGTCGCCAGGGGAAGAGACGCGGCGGACATCCCGATGATCCACACCTTCGGGCCGCATTTCCTTCAAAAATTCGAGGTGACAACCGACGAGGTTATCCCGCGTAACTGTGTCAGAAACCGGCGAACCGGCTGATAGGAGCAAAAGACCTCATTGGCCGGAATCGAAACCTGCCTATCACTTCCTGATCCGTTCAGAGCCGTTGCGACGTCAGTGCCGAACTCTGGCCAACCCGACGCCCTAACCGACACTTTGGACTCGCGCGAAGCCTCGCCCAATCCTGTAGTGACATTCCCTGAGAAGAGTGCGCGTCGTCGACCCAGTGCCCGCGACGAAAAATAACGGCAGTTAGCGGCGGGGCAGTATTATAAAATCTCGTTGGGTGCCGAGAGCCCTCGAACGCTCTTCGAGGGGATGCTCTCCCGCGCGTGCACCGACCCGGATTGTTCGATCCGCTCTCAGCTTCCACGCCGTCGCAGGTGCTCTCGCGAGGAAGCCGTTTCGGCCTCTGTCCGGATCGTCAATGTTGTAGAAGACTATCCCATCCGCGACATTCGAAAACTCTAAACAGTGCCGTTGGCACCTGAGTCAAATTCTGAACAAACGTTCATGGAACCAATGGCTTAGCAGCCCGTTCTAATGGTCGGCGGGGGCCATTGGAGGTCGACATGATCAAGAAGATTATCCTGGTTTCTGCGCTTGCTCTTATGCCAGTCGGGGTTTTCGCGCAGTCGAATTCTGGTGCGGCAGGCGGCGCTGCGGCGGGTGCAGGAGCCGGAGCCGTCGGAGGCGCGATTGTCGGCGGTCCGGCTGGAGCGGCAGTTGGAGCCGTGGGCGGCGCCGTTGGCGGCGCGATCGTTGGCGGTATCGCGGCGGATCAGCGTACTGAATTCCGCACCTATGTGAGGGAACAGAAGGTGCCGTCGGTCGCCTACAAGGAGAAGGTTGTGGTCGGTGCCACTCTTCCCGAGACCGTCACTTACCGAGAGGTGCCGGCTCGCTATGGAAAAACCGAGTATCGCTACACCGTCATCAACGATCAGCCGGTCCTGGTCGAACCCAAGACCCGCAAGATCGTCCAGATCATCGAGTGACGTCTACGGCCCGCCGGAAACGGCGGGCCGCCACCAGAAGCTGGTCTAGCGTGCCTTGGTCTTGTTCGCTTCACTTTGAACTCCCCAACTAAAAACTGATTGCTCCATAAACGGTACTACGACGAACTAATCAGGCTTGCCTAAAACCTTCGCGACGGCGGCCGAGCTCGGCCCCGCTTTTTCTACCGCCATTTTCAATTGCTCGATGCTGACGCCCCACTTTTGCGTCCAGTACTTCACCTCGTGGGGTTCATTCACATTGATGCGCGAGCGGTCCTGCGCACCTCTTTTGGTGAGATCGTCCGGCATGGGAACCTCCTTGAATCCCATTGAACCTCGTTCATGGATCGAAGTTCCGAGTGACGGTGGCAGATGGCGCGAGGTTGTTCTCGGAAAGACGGAACTGGACCGATGGCGCTGACTGATGTCCGCGATCCAGCTGGTGATCGCCCAAATAGGCTGGTTACAGAGTGCGGGTTAGCGCAAAACATCAAATCGATCCTGCCCAAGCCGCTCGCACTCGGATTGGTCGGCCTTCTGTTCTTCGCGAACAGGATCAATATTAGAGCAACCCTGGCCGCCATGGGCACGGCGGAGCGTTGGCGATTGGCGGTCCGTCCTAGTGGCTGACGCTGGTCTCACTTTCCTATGTCAGGGTTCTGCTCATAGTGAAGGTCGATTGGGCGACCGTCGGCCGGGCTATATCGCCAGGTCGCGAGCCAGCGCGATAACATGGACTGCTTCGTTGCCAACCGGCTTGTTCGAATCTTTTGGTGGGCCGCCACCCTGCTCCTGTCCGTCGCCGCGATAGCTACCGTGATTGTCCACTAAGCAACGCCGAATTAGCCCTCGCGTCAGGCGCGGCAGCGGCGTTGACGCTCAAAAGAATGCGAGGTCCGCAACATTATCGAGCGTATTGGCGTTGCTCCCCGCACGGAGGATATGCTGTTGCGGTATGAACGTGCGCTCAGGGGCGTGTCGCTAGCCCTCCTACTGGGCTTCCTGTCTGCGTATGCGATTTCTCGCTTTGAACGTTCCGACAGGAGCGCCCGGGACGATGCCTACGAGAAGAAGGTCGCGCATCGCACCAAGGCCGGAGAAAGTGCGGCCGTCCCGACCGAGATTCCAGCGAAAGGTTGGACTGACATTGCTCGTCGCACCTACCACGAGGTTGAGCGCGATCGGGTCTTGGCAGTTGCGGCAGGTGTGACGTTCTATGGGCTGCTCGCCCTGTTTCCGGCACTAACCGCATTTGTCTCGCTTTACGGACTCGCCGCCGATCCGAGCACAATCGCCGATCAATTCAATATGCTGGACGGATTCTTGCCCGCCGGGGCAACGGATTTTCTTCGTGAGCAGGTTGGCCGTATTGCAGCTGGCGGCGAAACAAAGCTTGGTTTTGCTTTCGCAGTCAGTTTTGGCTTGGCCGTGTGGAGCGCAAACGCCGGAGTGAAAGCACTATTTGATGCCTTGAACGTCGCATATGGCGAAGACGAAAAACGGGGTTTTATCAAGCTGAACCTTGTGTCGTTGGTATTCACCCTTGGGATCCTGGTGTTCTCGATTGCCGCCCTTGGAGCGGTCGCTCTCATTCCCGTAACCTTGGATTACTCCCAACTCGGCGTCGCTGCAGAATGGCTCGTTACGTTGGGCCGCTGGCCAACCCTCATCGGACTTCTTCTTCTTGCGCTGGCAGTTCTCTATCGATACGGACCAAGCCGTGATGAGGCACAATGGGCCTGGGTTAGTCCGGGCGCCTGTTTGGCGGCCGTTGGTTGGCTGGTCGCGTCGATGTTGTTTTCGTGGTACGTGGCGAACTTCGAAGACTACAACAAAACCTACGGCGCAATCGGCGCAGTGATAGGCCTGCTCACCTGGATGTGGTTGTCCGCGATGATCGTTCTCGTGGGCGCCGAATTAAATTCAGAAGCCGAGCGCCAAACCTATCTCGACACCACAAAAGGTGCGCCGATGCCGATTGGCATGCGTGGCGCCGATGCGGCCGATCGCAAAGGATGACCCAATATTTGCTGCTGAACGCTTTCAGCAGGACCAAGGGAACAGGGACGGGCGCAGGTCGTTAGGCTCACATCGATGTTGCCGCCAACCTGGAGACCGCCATGGCCACGTCCAAGAGACAAACCGGCACCCGGCCCCGTTCGACATCCCAAGGCGCCGAATTGGCTCAAACACTGAGGGATGCTGGCAGCACCGTTTCAGACAATCTGCGTTCCGTGGGTGTCAATACAGACGAAATGGCAGAAATCGCTGAACGGCGCGTGACGGAACTCCAGGAAATGCTGATGGACGAGATTCGGGCTCGGCCTCTTAGAGCACTTGGCTGGGCGGCAGCCGCGGGCCTGCTGGTCGGCTTGTGGGCGGCGAAATAGCTCATGGGATCGCTGATAGCCACATTGGTTGCGCCTCTCGCCGCGGCGATCAAACAAAAGGTGATTGCCTACGCACTCATGGTATGTGCTGTGTTGCTGGTTGTTTTTGCGACCGCCTACACTCTCGATGCGGCGCACAGCTGGCTGGCGTTTCGATATGGCCCAATCAGCGCAAGCTTGAGCGTCGCAGGCGCCCTGCTCGTCACGGCGGGCGTTTGCGTCGGATTTGCATTCTATATCCGCGGGCGGCCGGTCTCGACGCTGCCGGCCGCAAAGGCGTCCCTTGAGACTTACGCGCGTTTGCTTCGTCCCAAGTTTTCAAAGACCGGTGTGGCACTGGCCGCGGCCATTGCTGGTGGGCTGACTTCATTCACGGCTATCGCAAGCTCGAGGCGTCTGAGGTCAATATTGTCCGGCCGGCCTAGTCATAATCCCTAAGGCCGCCCGAGCAGACTTACTTGGTTTTAACCAAAAACGACCGGGCATTTCTGCCTTCCCTGCGCTTCAGGACATTGATCGTGACCTCGCGTTTGTGCGATGCACACGCAAATCGAATTGAGAGGCGCCTATTCTTAGTCCGCGTATTGTCACGTCGTCGAAGAATGATGGCAGGATCGGATCCGTTAGCCTCCCCTCGTTCGTCGCCGCCCGCAATCGCAGGCCCAGGCGCGCGGCCAGCATCGCGAAAGGTGCGGCGGCAGCCCACGGCTGAGGCGAACAGGCCACCGGATAGGCAGTCGGGGTCCGCCGGCGCCTTCGCAGGAAGCCGCAGAACAATTCCGGCAAGCGGCGCTGTTCCTGATAAATCGCCGCGTCGAAGATCCCCTCAAACAGTCGCGCAGCCTCTGCTTTCAAGCCATGCTTGCCAAAACCGAGGGCGATCAGTGCGCTGTCATGGGGCCATGCCGAGCCATTGTGATAGGACATCGGATTGTAGCGGGCTTCATCGACATTAAGCACCGCACATCACAGCTGATCGACACGCACCATCTGTAGGAAATTGACGACGGCGGGGTCGTCGGCGTCGCGGCGGAAGACAACCTCGGTGCCGATCTGGATAGTGTTGCCCGAGATCGGCCGGTAGACCACATGCTCGCCGATGCTGATCGAACTGACCGACGATGGCACGATGGCCACGCCCAGTCCGGCGCCGACGAGGCTGATGAGAGAAAATCCGCTGCGCGCCTCATGTGCGACGCGCGGCGCAAACCCGAGCGTCAACTGGACCAACGAGCGGTCCTGCTCGACGTCCGACCCGACATAGAGGATGAAGGGTTCATCGGCCAGCGCCTCACGCGGAATCCGGCTGCGCTGCGCGAGGGGATGGTCCACCGGAAGCGCGATCCGCAGCGGCCATTCCATCAGTCGGATCGCATCAAGATCCTGTGGCAGTTTCCACGCAGGACTTCCGATAAAGCTGGCGAGGAAGCCGATTTGGATTCGACCCTCCAGCAACTGGGCGATCTGAGTGCTCGGATGGAGTTCTTGCAGGCCGAGCTCGACGTCGGGCATTCGCCGCCGGTACTCCCGCAGAGTTTTCGACAGCACCCCAGAGTAGGAAACGTCGGCGGAGTAGGCGATTTCGATGCGGCCGATTTCGCCGCGCCCTGCCCGGCGGGCGACGAGCGCGGCATGCTGTGCCTGTTCAAGGGTGCGGCGGGCCTCCTTGAGGAACAGCCGGCCAGCCTCTGTCAGGGTCACTACCCGGTTCGTCCGGTTAAGGAGTTGCACCCCCAGCATCTCCTCCAGAGCCTTGATCTGGATGCTCAGGGCCGGCTGCGCGATGTGAAGCCGTTCGGCTGCTCGGCCAAAATGCAGTTCTTCGGCCGTCGCGACGAAATATCGGAGGTGACGCAGGTCCATTGATATAATTCCTAAATCATCCTCTCGAAATCCATATATTTCGTTGTGAGCGGCCTTCGCAACCTGCGCCTTGTGTCGATCGCCATCGGGGCGGCCCAATCAGCCGTGTAAGCAGAAGCTGCGATTGATATCATATTTCAATCGAAAGTCTCTCAATAATATATTGTACCAAAATTTCAAGCTGAACTATCAACACTTCCGACCTGCCCGGTTCCGTGGATCGTTGATCGCTCGGTGGAGCATGCACCGACTGCATCGGGCCCGCCGAACTCGCACCTGATTTCGCAAGGTTGCGGTATTTTTACTTGAGGCGTTGATGGAAAATCAAACAATGACCCACCCGCCAGCCGGTTTACATCGGCCAATCGTAACATCGCGGCGACGCTCTTCTCGGCCGCCTTTCGATTGCATCGCTCTACTGCTTCAGGGCGGCGGGGCACTCGGATCCTATCAGGCGGGCGTCTATGAGGCCCTGACCGATGCCGGGCTGCATCCCGACTGGGTCGCAGGCATTTCGATCGGCGCCATCAATGCCGCGATCATCGCCGGCAATGCACCCGGCGAACGGGTCGCGCAACTCAGGGTCTTCTGGGAGGGTATCAGCGCCAATCCGCTCCTCGACTGGGCGTTATCCCATGACTCCTTCATGCCGAAGGGCGATGCGGCTCGCGGCGTTTTCAACCAGATCAGCGCATCCTTGGCACTCTTTGGGGGTGCCGCCGGATTCTTTGCGCCCCGGCTACACATTCCGTGGCTGCAACCAGCCGGTACGGAGGGGGCAACCAGCTTCTACGATACGAAGCTGCTCAAATCGACGCTCGAACAGACCGTCGACTTCGAGCGCATCAACTCCGGTGAAATGCGGTTCAGCGTCGGCGCGGTCAATATACGCACTGGCAACTTGGTCTACTTCGACAACACGACCCATGTCATCCGGCCGGAGCATGTGATGGCGAGTGGGGCCTTGCCGCCAGGCTTTCCGCCCGTCGAGATCGACGGCGATTTCTACTGGGACGGTGGTCTGATCTCGAACACGCCGCTGCAATGGGTCGTTGAGGACGGGCCACGCCAGGACACGCTCGCCTTTCAGGTGGACGTGTGGAGTGCGCAAGGAGATCTCCCGCGCAACCTCGCAGACGTGGCAACGCGGCAAAAGGAGATCCAGTACTCCAGCCGGACCCGCGCGAATACTGATCAATTCAAGCGTGTACAGCACTTGCGCTCAACGCTGGGCAAACTCCTGGCGAAGCTGCCCGAAGGTCTGCGAGAGACCGACGAAGCAAAGCTCCTGGGCGGAGAGGCTGATCAAAAGGTCTACAACCTCGTCCACCTCATCTACCGCGCGCAGGGCTACGAGGGGCACTCCAAGGATTACGAGTTCTCACGCCTCACGATGAGGGACCATTGGCGCGCCGGCTATCAGGACGCGACCAGAACACTGCGCCATCCCGAGGTGCTGGAGCGGCCAGCTTCGCCCGACGGCGTATTCACCTTTGATCTCGCCCAGCACGGGCGTGAGTAGTTGCTTTCACCACATAGGAAAGAACAGGACTATGATAGAAGACGAGGTGCGCGAGCGCGCCTTCTCGATGCCGTTGACGAGCCCGGCCTTCCCGCCAGGCCCCTACCGCTTCGTGAACCGCGAATATCTCATCATTACCTACCGGACCGACCCGGCCCGGCTCAGGGCCCTTGTCCCAGAGCCGCTTGAAATCGACGAGCACAGGCCGCTGGTGAAATACGAGTTCATCCGCATGCCGGACTCGGCCGGCTTCGGCGACTACACTGAATCTGGACAAGTCATCCCGGTCAGTTTCGACGGGCACAAGGGTGCCTATACGCATTGCATGTTCCTCAACGACGAGCCGCCCATCGCGGCCGGACGCGAGCTCTGGGGCTTTCCAAAGAAACTTGGCAGCCCCTCATTGCGCACTGAAACCGACACGTTGGTCGGCACGCTCGATTACGGCCCCGTGCGCGTTGCCACGGGCACCATGGGCTACAAGCATCGGCCAGCGGATCGCGCTGCCGTCCTCGCCTCGCTGCAGGAGCCCAACTATCTCCTCAAGATCATTCCTCATGTCGATGGCACGCCGCGCATCTGCGAACTCGTCGAGTACCATCTCGAAAGCGTCGCGCTAAAGGGCGCCTGGACGGGCCCGGCAGCGCTCGACTTCACCTCTCACGCGCTGGCGCCGGTAGCGGAACTCCCCGTGCTGGAAGTCGTCTCGGCAGTCCACCTGGTCGCTGACCTGACGCTCGGACTGGGCACGGTCGTGCATGACTACCTGGCAAAGCCGCGCCGTCAGACCCTGAAGGAAAACACCTATGACTACGCTAATGCAAAGTGACGTTCTGAGCCGCCACCTCCGCCGTCACGTGCCTCTCCAAGACAAAGTGGCGGTGATCACCGGGGCGGCGAGCGGCATCGGAAAGGAGATTGCGCTCACTTTTGTCCGTGAGGGAGCCAGGGTCGTTATCGCAGATCTTGACCGCGACGCGGCCGAAACCACGGCCCGCGACATCGATCCGCGTGCAAAGCGCGCCCTCGGAGTCGCCATGGATGTCACCGACGAAAAGCAGGTCGAGGCTGGCATGTCGCGCGCGATCAAGCACTTCGGGCGCCTCGACGTTCTGCTCAGCAATGCCGGCATTCAGAAGGTCGCGCCCCTGGTGGACTTCGAATTCGCCAATTGGAAGAAGCTGATGAGCGTCCATCTGGATGGAGCCTTTCTGACGACTCGTGCCGCCCTGCGGCAGATGTACCGTCAAAAGAGCGGCAGCATCATCTACATCGGCTCTGTGCATTCCAAGGAAGCCTCGCCGCTCAAAGCTCCTTATGTCACGGCCAAGCACGGCCTGATCGGCCTTGCCAAAGTGGTAGCCAAGGAAGGGGCCGCCCATGGGGTCCGCTCCAACGTGATCTGCCCCGGCTTCGTGCGTACGCCCCTCGTTGAGCAGCAGATCCCGGAGCAGGCACGCGAACTCGGCATCTCCGAGGAGGACGTCGTCCGGACGGTCATGCTGAAGGACACTGTCGACGGCGAGTTCACCACGGTGGCGGACGTGGCCGAGACCGCCACGTTCCTGGCTGCTTTTCCGTCGAATGCGCTCACGGGCCAATCAATCGTCGTCAGTCACGGCTGGTCCATGCACTAGTCGCTCGCTGCCAGAGATGGGCGGCCGGGATCGAAAGGTCCCGGTCGCTTTGCCATGTCTGTTCCCCGCCCGAAGCATCGGCCGCAAGGCGACAACCCGCGACCATCCGCATGGCTCGGACCGGTTTGGCAATGAGCACGCGAGGCGGCGATGTAGACCAGGCCTGTCGCCTAGCCACGCCATTATCCTCGGAGATTGATATTCTGCATCAATCATAAGGCTCTTAACAATATATTGGACCATATCGATGGGCCTGACTATCCCATCCCTCTGAACTTTGGCTTTCAGCCAGGGAAAGGGGCATGTGATGGAATCCAATCGTCGATGGCGGAGTTCGGTCTGTTGCACGGCAATGATTGCCGTGTCGGGCCTGGCCGCCTGCCAGGAACAGACCAGCGGCCCGGAGAACCCACTGACCGCAGTGCAGGTCGAGGCGGTGGCGGTGGCGGACTACGCGCCGGCCATTCGCCTGACCGGCGAGATTCGCCCACGGGTCGAGAGCGACCTGTCCTTCCGGGTGGCAGGTCGCATCACCGAGCGCTTGGTCAATGTCGGCGACCACGTCACGGCAGACCAGGTGCTGGCCAGGCTCGATCCGCAGCAGCAGCTGGCGGCGGTGACCTCCGCCGAGGCCACGGTCCTTTCCGCCGAGGCAGTGCTCCGCCAGGCGACCTCCAGCTACGAGCGCCAGAAGACGTTGATCGCCCGAGGCTTCACGACCCAACGGGAATACGATCAGGCTCAGGAAGCCTACCGCACGGCCGAAGCCGCGCTCGTTGACGCCAGAGCTCAGCTCGGCACCGCCCGCGATCGTCTGTCCGACACGGTGCTGCGGGCCGGCGTCGCCGGCGTCATCACGGGCCGCAATGCCGAGACCGGGCAGGTCATCCAAGTTGCGCAGACCGTGTTTTCGATCGCCCAGGACGGGCCGCGCGATGCTGTTTTCAATGTCAACGAGTCGATTTTCACTCACGAACTGGCAGATCCGGCCATTGCGCTGACGCTCGTGTCCGATCCGTCCGTGACGGCGACCGGCGCCGTACGGGAGGTTTCGCCGACCGTGGACAGGGTCACCGGGACCGTCAGAGCCAAGGTCGGCCTTGCGCAGTCGCCGGCAGCGATGACGCTCGGTACCTCCGTCATTGGCGAGGGCCGGATGCAGCCGCGCAAACTGGTGGTGGTGCCGTGGAGTGCGCTGTCCAGCGGAAGTGGCCAACCGGCGGTGTGGACCGTCGACCGCCAGACGAAAGCTGTGTTGCTGAAGCCGATCACCATCGCAGGCTACGAAACCGGGAAGGTCTTCGTGCGGGAGGGGCTCCAGCCCGGCGAGATGGTCGCGACCGGCGGGGTGCAGTTCCTGCGGCCGAACCAGATTGTCGCGGTTGCCAAAGGGACAGCCCAATGAAACTGGTCCTGATATCCCTGACCGTCTTAGGCGCTGCCGCGCTGCTCTCGGGCTGCAAGGAAGAGCAGCACGCGAAGGCGCAGTCCCCCCGACCGGTTCTCTCCGTCGTAGCGATCCCGCAGACGGCGCGTACCCTGGGCTTCGCCGGAACCGTCGAGCCTCGATACAAATCCGACATCGGCTTTCAGGTGCTCGGGCGCATTGTGAGCCGCGACGTCAATGTTGGTGACGTCGTCAAGAAGGGGGACCGCCTGGCCCGGCTCGATCCCGTCGTTTACGAGCTTGCCGTGCGGTCGGCCCAGGCCGACTTGGCCAGCGCCACCGCCCGTCTCGAAAACGCCGCCGCGACGGAAGCTCGGCAGCGCAAGCTGCTCTCGCAGGACATTTCCAACCAGGCCCAGTTTGACGCCGCCACGCAGGTGCACGAGTCTGCGCTGGCCGGCGTCACCCGCGCAAAGGCAGAGCTCAAAAAGGCCGAGGAGCAGCTCAGCTACACCGAGCTGCAGGCTGACTTCGCCGGCGTCGTCACCACGGTTGCGGCGGAGCTCGGGCAGGTGATCCAGCCGGGCCAGACAGTCGTCTCCGTGGCGCGCCCCGAGATCCGCGAGGCGGTGGTCGACCTGCCCGAAAGCATCGGGCGTGATCTCAAGGCGCAAGCGCGCTTCGACATCGCCCTGCAAGTCGACCCGTCAATCCGAACTGCCGGATCGGTACGAGAGATCGCGCCGCAAGCAGACCCCGCCACCCGCACGCGGCGGGTCAGGATTACGCTCGACAGCCTGGCAAGCAGCTTTCGCCTCGGCACGACGATTACTGCAACGGTCACGACGCCGGCCTCCCCGGGCATCGAGCTGCCGGCCACGGCCCTGCTGGAGCGGGACGGCAAGACCATGATCTGGGTTGTCGATCCCGCCACGCGGACGGTGTCGACCCAAGACGTGACGATTGCCGCGCGCGAGCGAGCTTTCGTTCGGATCCTCGACGGGCTCACCTCCGGCTCCCGCGTTGTCGTCGCCGGCGTGAACAGCCTGACCCGTGGCCAAACAGTCAAAATCCCAGACGGGGCATTCCAATGACAAATCGCTTCAACCTATCCGACTGGGCGCTCGATCACCGCTCCCTCGTCTGGTATTTCATGATCGTCTCGGCCATCGCGGGCATCCTCGCCTACGTCAGTCTGGGGCGCGAAGAGGATCCGTCGTTCACCATCAAGACGATGGTGATCGCCGCCCAGTGGCCCGGCGCCACGGTCGAGGACACCGCCCGCCAAGTCAGCGATCGCATCGAGAAGAAGCTCGAAGAGCTCGACTCGCTTGACTACACCCGCAGCCAGACCACGCCCGGCCAGAGCGTCATCTATGTCACCCTGAAGGACACGGTCAAAGGCCGCGACGTGCCAGGCGTCTGGGTGAAGGTCCGCAACATGATCAACGACATCAAGCGGGAGCTGCCGCAGGGTGTCGTCGGCCCCGCCTTCAACGACGATTTCGGTGACGTCTTCGGCAATGTCTACGCCTTCACCGCGGACGGGCTAACGCAGCGGCAGCTGCGCGACTATGTCGAGGACGTGCGGGCCAAGGTTCTCACGGTACCGAATGTCGGCAAGGTCAACCTGATCGGCTCCCAGGACGAGGTGATCTTCCTCGAATTCTCGACGCGCGAGATGGCCGCCCTCGGTGTCAGCCAGCAGGAGGTGGTCCAGACGCTCCAGGCGCAGAATGCGATCACGCCATCGGGCGTCATCGAGGCCGGACGCGAGCGCATCAGCGTCCGAGTGTCCGGGCAGTTCACGTCGGAGGAAAACCTGCGTGGCCTCAACCTGCGCGTGAACGACCGTTTCTTCCGCCTGAGCGACATCGCCACCATCAGCCGCGGCCACGTCGACCCGCCGCAGGCGCTGTTCCGTTTCAAGGGTCAGCCGGCGATCGGCCTCGCCATCGGCATGAAGACCGGCGCCAACTTGCTTGCGTTCGGCGAGGCGCTGAAGGAGCAGGTGAACAAGATCACCGGCGAATTGCCGATCGGCGTGGGCGTGCACCTCGTCGCCGACCAGCCCGTCGTGGTCGAGGAGGCGGTTGGCGGCTTCACCAAGGCGCTGTTTGAGGCCGTGGCGATCGTGCTGCTGGTCAGCTTCATCAGCCTCGGCATGCGGGCCGGCCTGGTGGTGGCAATCTCCATCCCGCTCGTGCTCGCCATGACCTTCGTGGTGATGCAGTACACTGGCATCTCGCTCCAGCGTATCTCACTGGGCGCCCTCATCATCGCGCTTGGCCTGCTGGTCGACGACGCGATGATTGCCGTCGAGATGATGGTGGCGCGGCTCGAGGCGGGCGACACGCTGCGCAAGGCCGCCACCGCCGTCTTTACCTCAACGGCGTTCCCGATGCTCACTGGCACGCTCGTCACCGTCGCGAGCTTCATCCCGGTCGGGCTCAATAGCAGCAATGCGGGCGAGTATACCTTCACGCTGTTCGTGGTGATCGCGGCCTCGCTGCTGCTGTCCTGGATCGTCGCGGTGCTGTTTGCGCCCCTGCTTGGCGTGACGCTGCTGCCGAAGACAATGAAGAAGCATCACGACAAGCCGAGCCGCCTCATGACGGCGTTCTCGCGCGTCCTCGTCGGCGCCATGCGCTGGCGCTGGCTGACGATCGGCGTGACGGTGGCGATGTTCGGCATCTCGCTCTACGGGATGCGGTTCGTCGAGCAGCAGTTCTTCCCGTCCTCGGACCGCAACGAGCTCCTTGTCGACTTTACCTTGGCGCAGAACGCCTCGATCACCGACACGAAGGCGAAGATGGACCGCTTCGAGGCCAAACTCGTCGATGATGCCGACGTCGATCACTGGTCTTCCTATGTCGGCCAGAGCGCCGTGCGCTTCATCCTCTCCTTCGACCCGCAGCCGGCGAACCCCAATTATGGCCAGATGGTCATCGTGACCAAGAGCATCGCGGCGCGTGAGCGCCTCAGGGCCAAGATCAAGACCTGGACCCGGGAGGAGTTTGCTGGCCTGGATGTGTATGTCGATCTGCTGGCGGTGGGTCCGCCGGCCGGCCGCCCGGTGCAGTACCGGCTCAGCGGACCCGACACCCAGAAGGTAAGGGAGTTGGCGCAGCAGCTCGCGGCGATCGTCGGCGAGCATCCCCAAGTCGGCGACCTCGGTTTCAACTGGAACGAGCCCGCCCGGGTGGTGAAGATCGACGTGCTTCAGGACAAGGCCCGCCAGCTCGGCATGACCTCGCAGGACATCGCCGGCGTCCTCAACGGTGTGGTGGGCGGCACAAGCATCACCCAGGTGCGCGACGCGATCTATCTGGTCGACGTCGTAAGCCGGGCCAGCGCCGCCGAGCGGGGCACCATTGAGACGCTTCAGAACTTGCAGTTGCCAGGCAAGAACGGCCAGTCCGTGCCGCTGGCGGCGGTCGCGACCTTCCGTTACGAGCTCGAACAGCCGGTGATCTGGCGCCGCAGCCGACTGCCGACCGTCACGATCCGGGGCAGCATCGTCGGCGAGACGCAGCCCGCAACGATCGCTCAGCAGCTCGAACCCAGGGTCCAGGAGTTCATCCGCGCACTCCCGGCTGGTTACACTGCGGCAATCGCAGGCCCGGTGGAGGAAAGCGCCAAGTCCCAGGGGCCGATCGCAGCCGTGGTCCCGCTCATGCTGTTCATCATGGCGACGATCCTGATGATTCAGATGCAGAGCTTCTCGCGGCTGTTCCTGGTGGTGGCGGCGGCCCCGCTCGGGCTGATCGGCGTGGTGGCAGCGATGCTGCCCAGCGGCGCTCCCATGGGCTTCGTGGCCATCCTTGGCGTGCTGGCACTGATCGGCATCCTGATCCGCAACTCGGTGATCCTGGTCGTGCAGATCGAGGATCTGCGGCGTGAGGGCTGGGCCCCGTGGCAGGCAGTGGTCGAGGCCACTATGCACCGGACGCGGCCGATCCTGCTGACGGCGGCGGCGGCCAGCCTGGCGCTGATCCCGATCTCGCGCGAAGTGTTTTGGGGACCCATGGCCTACGCCATGATGGGCGGCATCATCGTTGGCACGGTGCTGACCCTCCTTTTCCTGCCAGCGCTCTACGTGGCGTGGTTTCGCATCAAGGCGCCCTCGCAGCCTGCGACGGAACCGCTGTCGGCGCAGCTGGCGTACGAGCCGGCTTAGACCGCGCCGCAATGTTCGCTTGGCCTCCAGAACCGAAACTCCCCCTGAACTGGTCCTGAACGCCAAGACGGCCCCGGCCGTTGTGAGCCGCCGCGCGCGGCCGAGGCCGCATTCCTACCGCCTAAAAAAAGGACGCAATCCCCATGCCGAGTAACAATCCGCCGGGCGGTAGTGAGCGCCAGCCTGATCTCAGGAGCACGCTCACGAAGCGCCAGATCCTGGATGGGGCGCGCCAAGTCTTTCTTATGAACGGCTTTGCGGGCGCCAGCATCGACCAGATCACCGCTCACTCCGGCGTCTCAAAAGCTTCGCTCTACCGCTATTTCGACAGCAAGGATGCCCTCTTCGGCTCGCTGATCGCCGCGGAAGCGGAGAGGATCACGCGGGCACTGCCGTCCATCGATTGGGACGACCCTGACCCGTGCTCCGCCTTGCGCCAGATTGGGATCGCGATTCTCGAAACCCTGAACAATCCGACGACCGTCGTCACCCTGCGTTTGATCATCGGGGCGCTTGGCCGCTTTCCGCGGCTCGGAGAGGAGTTCCGGCGGAACAGCTTGGGCCCGACCGTGGAGCGAATCGCAGCCTATCTCGAAATCCGCGCGATGGCCTACGACGTTCGGATCGACGATAGCCGTGCCGCGGCAGAGGAGTTCGCGCGGCGGTGCCTGTCGCACGTGACCGAGTGTGTTCTGGTGCCCGGCCAGCCTTTCCTAACGGAAGCGGAGTGCACGGCCGTGGTCGAGGATATCCTCCGAAACGACGCCATTCGGCGGTCGGGACGGCGTTCACCCCGGCGGAAGCATCGGCCTCATTCCCCCTCACGACAGGCAAGCATGAGGTCGAGGTAGCTTTCGCTCAGCATCGCGCTGTCGATCACGTGCTGCACTCTATGTCTCGCGTTCTTCCATTGGCCGGACGCCTGAAATCCAGCCGGAAAGAGTGTGGGGTGAGCATACATCCCGGACAAACATCATGAACATCATTCCGCAGTGGATCACCCTGATATCAGCCTGCACCGCGATGATCGCGTCGATCGCCGGCCCGTACGTCAACACGCGGATCGCCAAGATCCAGTTCAAGGCGGACGTGCTTTCGGTTAACCGCCAGAAATGGATCGAGACGATGCGCGACCTGGTGGCGAGCTTGAATTCGCAGTTCCTGACCGTGGCGGCGGTTCGCCAATCCATGGAGGAGCCGACCAGCATCATCATCGCCCGGGATCCCGAGCTGTTCAGGCGCGTGGAGAACCTTCTTCGGACGGTCTCAAAGATTGAGCTCATGCTCAATCCCCTGGAGCAGGACCATCAGCAGCTCAATGCCCTGATGAAGGAGGGGGTCGACAAGCTCCGCTTCCCGCCGTCGGAGCAACGCATAGAGGACCAATTCGAGCTTTTTAGCCGTGACATTACCCAAATCTCGCAAGCGATCCTCAAGCGGGAGTGGGTGCGGGTCAAACGGGGCGAATAGCAAACGGGGCCCGGTCGGTAATCTCCGGCACTCAAATGCGGAGTGCGGTTTCTCGCCCAGCACCACTGCCACATCAGTCGCTAGGAAGGCTGGAGCGGCTACCGGATCAGCTCACCGATGATGCGTTGGACCGCAGTTTAGCGCGCAGCCGCACTCTCCTCGGGAACGGATGC
Source organism: Allobosea sp. 05T433 (assembly GCF_056396065.1). Lineage (NCBI taxonomy): Bacteria > Pseudomonadati > Pseudomonadota > Alphaproteobacteria > Hyphomicrobiales > Alloboseaceae > Allobosea > Allobosea sp. 05T433. The sequence goes on from NZ_JBFTKS010000049.1 coordinate 16,861, forward strand.
TGCTGCTGGGAGCCGCTGGCGGAGCCACCAACCCTGGACTTCATCCGCTAGGTACCGGCTATCGCGTGGTATTGCCTAATCGAAGGTCAGCTTCCGAACCTAAATCCAAGGGGTGAAATCGACCCAGCTGAGGCATTGGAAAATTGACGCCTGGTGACCGGAGTTGGCCCTTTCCGACATCCAGGGATTCTTCTTTCGGGCAGTCCGGTTGGCGCGCCGGCCGATGGGAAAGATGGCCCTCCTGTGACCTTCCGAAGTTCTGCTGATGGATATGCTCTAGCGGCTTGAAACCGCCAGCCTCGGAGGACGCTACGGCGTCAACGTCACCGCAGTTAACGGCTGCCGGTCACCGGCTTATGGCCGTACCAACACGGCTTCCGCGTGCCTGGAAGAGCGCGGCGCCGTCCGACCGGCGCCTTCACCAGGTCAACGGAACAGGCAACGATACCGAACCGCCCGCCTAGCCCTGACCTTCGGCAGCCGTAGGCGAGGCAGCACCGTCCGATGGCCGCATGTCCTCGCGCAAAGCGGCCCATGTCAGCAGGGCGTCGAGCGCGGGGCAGAGGGCCTGTCCCCACTCAGTTAGCCCGTACTCGACCTTGGGCGGCACCTGATGGTGCACGATGCGGCGGACGATGCCGTCTTGCTCCATCTGTCGGAGCTGCTGGATCAGCATTTTTTGGGAGACGGCGGGGATTGCCCGTTCGAGATCGGAGAAGCGCAGGATCCGTCCGCCGAAGAGATGGAACAGGATCACGAGCTTCCAGCGTCCCTCCAGAAGCTTTAGCGCCTTCTCGACGCCTTCCGCCGCCGTTTCTCGCGTATGGCCCTGCGCCTTACCTTCAGGTTTGTACCTTACTTTTTCGTGCGTACTTGTCATTCGGCGAGTCTAGGTCGATCTCCATGCGCAAGCAACAAGCCGGAGATGCCGATGTCCATCACCCTCCCGAAGCCGATCGCGGATTACTTCGCCGCGGATCGAAAGGATGGCGAAGCGGTCGCCCGCTGTTTCGCCGAGAATGCCACGGTCATCGACGAACACCGGACCTACACCGGTCGTGACGCTATCCGTCGCTGGAAGGCGGAAGCCTCGTCGCAATACAGCTACGTCGTCGAGCCTGTCGCGATCGCCACCGAAGGCGAACGATCGATCGTGACGAGCCATTTGACCGGCAATTTCCCCGGCAGCCCTGTCGATCTGCGTTTCGTCTTCGTCATCGAAAGCGATGTGATCGTCGCGCTGGAGATTGCACCGTGAGCTTCGATCTCGATTTGAAGGGGCGCCGCGCCCTCGTGACAGGCGGCACGAAAGGCCTCGGGGCCGCCGTTGTCTCGGTCCTTCGGGAAGCGGGAGTGCGGGTGGTGGCGACGGCGCGCCGCGTGCCCGAGTCCTCCTCGGACCATCTCCATTACATTGCCGCCGACATCACCACGGCCGAAGGGTGCGCGACAGTGGTCAAGGGGGTGCTCGACCGCCTCGGAGGGATCGATATCATCGTCCATGTCTTAGGCGGATCGAGCGCGCTGCCCGGCGGTTTCGCCGCTCTGGACGATCAACAATGGCAGAAGGAACTGAACCTCAATCTGATGCCAGCCGTTCGGCTCGACCGCGCGCTGCTGCCGTCGATGATCGCGCAAGGGACGGGTGTTATCGTGCACGTCACATCGATACAGCATGTCCTGCCACTGCCCGAGTCGACGACCGCCTATGCGGCGGCCAAGGCAGCACTTTCAACCTACAGCAAGAGCCTGTCGAAGGAGGTGACGCCGAAGGGCGTCCGCGTGGTGCGCGTCTCCCCCGGCTGGATCGAAACGGAGGCCGCCGTCGCTCTCGCCGAGCGTCTGGCCGCGCAGGCCGGCACCGACTACGAGGGCGGCAAGCAGATCATCATGAAAAGCCTGGGCGGCATACCTCTGGGCCGGCCGGCGAAGCCGCCGGAGGTCGCCGACCTCATCGCGTTCCTCGTCTCGCCGCGCGCCGGCGCCATCAGCGGGACGGAGTTCGTCGTTGATGGGGGCACGATCCCGACGGCTTGACCGGCAGAATTCGCTTCCCGAGTGAATCGCTCAGAGCATGTCGATCAGCGACATGAATCTGTAGAGCCCCTCAGGAGCTGCACAAATGGATCGCGGCTCTACAGACCTTGCGGACCGCCAAGGCTCAGACGAGCACGGCGCCGACGGCGGCAGCGTAAATCGGACCGCGAGCAGGTAAAGCTTTGCCAGCAGCATCTGCTGCTGGCACTTCGGCAGCGACGCGGAAGGTCGTGGCGGATGGCCGCGCCAGCGCCGGTGGAAGGGCGCAGCTGGGCCTACAGGCCCAGCCCCGAAGGAGAGAGAGACTCATCGGAACCTGACGAGGCTGGCGGCACCTTCTACCGTTCGTGCCGCCCCTGCCGCGACGGTCCCGAGCTGGTTGGCAATGCCGTTCTTGCTGTCTGCTATCACTTGCCCGGCCACGAGCCGCTCCCCGAGCAACCGGACGACCTCGGGGCGCTCCGCGAACTTGCCGTGGTTGAGAGGATCGCCGCCCTTTAGCGCCGTCAGGTCCAGGACTGTCACACCAGCCCTCTCCAGTTCGGACCTATACGGCTCGGCGGTCGGATTGATCTGGCCGAGCCGGTCAACATCACCGCCGATGAGACGCGACATATCGAGAGCCTTGTCGTCCTGAGATACGAACAGGGTGAGCTGCGGACGCAGAGGTCCCTGTTCCAGCCACTGCTTGCGGAAGACCTGAACATCGATATCCGGAGACGCCAGAACGACGTTGCTGATCTTGGCCGCAACACGGCCGTCGCGGATCGCCATTTGCCGCAGGGCCTCGACAACAAGCCAGCTTCCCATCGAATGGGCCATGATCGTGATGTCGCCCACTATGGGATCCTGGGCGGCTCGCCGCAGAACTTCCTCTAGCTGCGTGCGGGAGTAGTTCGTGCTTTCCCGGTCGTAGGCGTAGTCGAGGACATTGCCCCGAGAGGGCCAGGTGAACAGGATCGGCGCGACGTCAGCACGGGCATCGTGCACAATCTGGGCGAAACGGTACACCGCATCTTCGTAGCGATTGTTGAATCCGTGCACGAAGATCAGGACGCGACGACTACGCGGCAGATGCTGCTTCACCCATCCGCGGATCTCGCCGAGATTGGACAAGGGCCTGACCCTTGTCGTCGCGAAGTCCGTTGCAGGATTGGGCGGCAGTTGCTTCGGCCATTGTACCTGTCCGACCTGCCGGTTTTGCGGTGGAGGAATCGAAACCGTGAGTGCGGTCGACTGCAACGCCTCACCGCGCTCTCCTGAAAATAGAACCCCCGGTTCCGAGCTCGACGCCCGCGTGGTCGCTACGAGGAGGTCGACCCGTGATGTACCTGGAACCGTCGCCTCGACCGGGCTCATCACGCCTTTGGGAAGCGCCGCGCAGCCCATCAAACCCAGGCAGAGTGGAAGGGCGGCGATAAGAAGTAGGGGTTGGGGCAGGATGTGACGTTGTCTCGACATCCTAGAAACGTTAGTCATGAGTCTTCACTTGCCTTGCCTGCTTCGACCGATCCGTCAACGCAACCCGTTGCGGACATTACGAGGTGGCAAAAACGCTCGCTAAAAAACCCCTTCCGGTCCAATATATTGCTTTTCGCCTAATGATATCGAAGGCCTATCAATAGGCGAAGGGATGCTGTGACCGCGACGGGTTGATCGGCCTCCACACCTCCTCGGGCAACGTGCGTAAAGCGGAAATCAGGCCCCGCTCCGAGGGCAGATTCGGCACCGAAAGGAAGTAGAAGAACGAAATACTCTCAGGATCGAGGCTTCTGCTGAAGTGTGCAACGCCTTTCCCTCCGGTTCGGAACGGGATGTCAAAACTACGGTCGCAAGAAAACCTTGATGACGCCGTCCTCCTTATCGCGGAACTTCTTGTACATTTCGGGCGCGTCCTCGAGGCTCGCTGGATGCGTGATGACGAAACTGGGGTCGATCTCGCCTGCCTCGATCTTCGCGAGCAGCGGCTTCGTATAGGCCTGGACGTGGGTCTGGCCCATCTTGAAGGTAAGGCCCTTGTTCATCGCGGCCCCGATCGGAATCTTGTCGGCCATGCCGACATAGACGCCCGGGATCGAGATTGTGCCCCCCTTGCGGCAGCACATGATGGCCTCACGCAGGACGTGGACGCGGTCCGTGGCAAGAAGGGTCGCTGCCTTGACCTTGTCGAGGATGGCGTCCGCCGTACCGTGGCCCGCGGCTTCGCAGCCCACGGCATCGATGCAACTGTCGGGTCCTCGGCCTTTCGTCCGCACCATCAGCTCGTCATAGACGTCGAACTTCGAGAAGTTGATGGTCTCGGCACCGCCGGCCTCGGCCATCGCCAATCGTTCCGAGACGTCGTCGATAGCGATCACCCGGCCGGCGCCCAGCATGAAGGCCGAGCGGATCGCGAACTGGCCGACCGGCCCGCAACCCCAGATCGCGACGGTATCGCCGTCCTGAATCTGGGCGTTCTCGGCAGCCATGTACCCGGTCGGGAAGATGTCGGAGAGGAACAGGGCCTGCTCGTCGGAAACACTGTCGGGGACCTTGATCGGGCCGATATCCGCCATGGGCACGCGCAGATATTCCGCCTGGCCACCGCTATAGCCACCCAGCATATGACTGAATCCGAACAATCCTGCGGGCGACTGGCCCATCGCCTTCGCTGCCATCTTGGCATTGGGATTGGTCCGATCGCAGGCTGAGAACATGCCGTGCCGGCAGAACCAGCAGTCGCCGCAACTGATTGTGAAAGGCACGACGACGCGGTCGCCTATCTTCAGATTGGTGACTTCAGAGCCAAGCTCAATCACCTCGCCCATGTTCTCGTGGCCGAGAATGTCGCCGCTCTCCATCGTCGGCTGATAGCCGTCGAGAAGATGCAGATCCGAGCCACAAATTGCGCAGCAGGTTATCTTGATCACTGCATCGCGGGGGTGCTCGATCTTGGGATCCGGGACTGTATCGACGCGAACGTCGCCCTTGCCGTGCCAGCATAATGCGCGCATCGGTTTGACTCCTCATACGAGTTCAGGTCGGGCAACCACATACCGACCACCATGCCCCCACAGGCAAACAGGCTCCGGAGGCAAGAGTTCCAGCAGGTACGGTTTTCCAGCCGCCGGTAATCTCCGCCAAAAAGGCGTGCGCCATCTGTCCGAAGGTGAAGACATGGCAGCCCGTTCCGTCGGCCGACGCTGGATCTGCTGCCGGTCCTCGCCTTCGATGGAGCCCGAATATCTTGAGGTACTCGCGAGGACGACGACGCTCACCGGTGCCAATAGCTTTGGCGGACAACGACGTTACCGTCGGGCACGATGACGGCGCGCAGCCGCTTTTCTGGCGAACGGGTTCCACGGCTCGCTGAGATAGACGATCACAACCTTCGAACCGCCCGTCGACGCGCCGAACTGGACGGCTCCGCCGATGTCAGTCCATTCGTGTGATCAACACCGCAGTGTGATCGATCTCGAAAGTGCGTTCGTCGACATAGGTCACCGGTGCTCCCGTATCGAGCGTGTAGGAAGTGCTGCGAAGCCCCGGATAAAGGCGCCAGATTATTACGGTGTGAATGTCCCCCTCCTCGTCCTCGCATGTCACTCGGGATAATTCCGTGGGCATGGCCGCGATTGACCTCGCTCGCGCCGGCGAAGACCTGCGATCCGACAGCCGGCTGGGTCTAAACTTCGAATGATTTAGCCTCGGCAAAGAACCCATTTTAGCACCTCGATGCTGCTGCTTGGCTTGAACCCAATCAGACGCCTGCAAGTTCCTTGCCCCCGGAACGATTCCAATCATCCGCGTGGTGGAGTAGTTGGGGCGCGCGCGCGTCATCTTGCGGACTCCCGCGAGCTGATACGTCGAGGGCGGGGATCACCCCTTACATTCGAACCTCCTAGGACGAGCGCGGTTGCTCTCGCGGAACGCTTGATGCCGTCGCATGCTCCACGGTTTGTGATGGAAGCGCGGTGATAATCGCAGACGCTCTATCGCGGATCATTCAGCTTTCGATCGCAGGGAGCGGAGCTATGGCTGGTCCGTTGAGGACACTGCCATCTGGTGCGAACTGGGAACCATGACAGGGGCAGTCCCAGCACCGCTCAAAAGAGTTCCACTGCAAGTGACAGCCAAGGTGCGTACAGGCCGCTGATCGTTCAAATAACTTCCCTTTGTCGTCGCGATACGCGGCGATCTTGGCTAGGCCGCGCCGGATGATTGCCCCTTGTCCGGGAGCCAATTCGTCGACCGAGCCAAGCTCACCCGGCGCCAGATACGACGCAGCATTTGCGAGGAGCGTTGCGTTCTCTGAAATGAAGCTTCCCGCCGCCTTGAGCGGCTTGCGCCCGGGATCGTAGACGGAGGCGTAAGGACTTTCCTCACCGGCTATCATCGCCGGGATGATCAAACTGGCGACGACGCCGTGGGTGATACCCTGGCCGGAGTCGCCGGTCGCGACGTAGACCCGTTTGTAATCCGGATCCAATCCAATGAACGCACAATAGTCGAGCGTGTCCATGACTTGTCCGGACCAGCGATGCGTTTCCTCACCGAGATTTGGCACCAACATCCGGATCCAAGATTCGAGAGCCACGAAACGCGCGGGCGCGTTGTCCGCTGCACCCGTTTTATGATCCTCGCCACCGACGATGAGGATGTCGCGACCATCGACGCCGGAAGTCAGGCGCACGTAGTGATAGGGATCGAGCGTGTCCCAGTACAACTGGTCTTCCACCTGTCCGCGCTTGAGGTCGAACGCCATCGCATAGGTGCGGTACGGAGCTTGTTTGGTGTGGAAGCCTACTGTCTGATGGATCGGCGAATTGGTCGCGACCACAGCATGCAGGGCCATTATGTGGTGACCATTCTCCAGCGTCACCTTAACGATGTCGCCTACTTCGTGGAGCTCATCGACAGCGGTGTTTGGATGAAGACGTCCGCCCTTTGCTTTGATCGCGTCGCAAAGACCATTCAAATATTTCAGAGGATGAAAGGTCGCCTGGTTGGGGTAACGGAGATAGGGCGTCGCCTCGAGTCCGTGGAGCGGGAGTCCTTTGTCGCGTTTGACGGCGACTTTTAATTCTTTGGCGGCATCGATTTCATCTTGCAGGACGTTCTCGTCGCTCGTCGGGTCGAGAAACAGGATGCCGTCGAGCCTCCGAAATTCACAATCGATGCTTTCTTTGGATTGGATTGTCTCGATCCGATCGACCGCAGCGCTCTGGCTGTCCTGGAACGTGCGGGAGAGTTCCGTCCCTCGCATTGAAATCAACTCAGCCAGGGAGTCGTCGCAAATGGGCGCCAGATGGGCTGTCGTTCGTGCGGTCATTCCGCCGGCAATCGCACCACGGTCCACAACGGCAACAGATCGTCCACGTTGCAGAAGCTCGTAGGCCACTGACAGACCGGCGATGCCGGCTCCGATTACCACCACGTCAATGGTGAGATCCTTACTGAGCGGTTTGGCATGGCTGGCAACCTTCACGTCCATCCAGACCGAACGGCTGTGCTCCTGCAACGCGTTCATCGGTAACCTCCACGCTCTGGGAGCAGGAACGTCACCCGTCGCATTTGGTTCGGCAGCCCGACGAGCTTCGCACAGACACCGAGATTGTTCGTGCACCGGACTGCCAAACCGCGGGCATGGGCGTTGGCCGCGAACACGTGATCGAACTGGAACAATCCCCTGCCGACGATGTTCGACCTGTCTCAAGGAAGCCTACCCAAACCAGGGAGACAGCCATGGCGGACGCCAAGACCCTCAATGACATGTTCATCGACATGCTCAAGGACGTTTATTACGCCGAGAAGCAAATTCTTCGCACGCTTCCGAAGATGGCAAAGGCAGCCAAATCCCAGGAACTGAAGGCCGCATTCGAAAAGCACCGGGAGGAGACGGAGGGACAAATCGAACGTCTGGCGCAGGTCTTTGAGATTGCCGGCAAAGCAGCCCGCGGCAAGACCTGCGACGCCATTCTCGGCATCATCGAGGAAGGCAAGGCGGTGATGGAGGATTATGACGGTAGCCCCGCCATGGACGCAGGCCTGCTCGCGGCGGCCCAGGCCGTGGAGCACTACGAAATCGCCCGGTACGGAACGCTGAAAGCCTGGGCCGGACAGCTTGGTCTCAAGGACGCCATAGGCCTCCTTGATCAGACTCTCACCGAAGAATCGAAAACTGACGAAGCCCTTTCGAAGCTCGCCGCGGCCTCAGTCAACACATCCGCCGTGGCGAAGGCCGCTTAGCCAATGTTTGGGGGCCCCGATATCCGGGGCTCCCGCCCTGACGATCAAGTAAAGCGAGTGCGCGATGGCAAACTATGAGGATTCACCGGCCGAACTTGGGAGGGGAGCCTCGCTGTTCACCCGCCTTTCCCAGACCACGGCGCGTTGGGCGGGAAAGCCCCAGACCTTCTTCGTCGCGCTCGGGGCCATTGTTCTTTGGGCACTTTCGGGCCCGATTTTCGGCTTCAACGACACCTGGCAGTTGGTGATCAATACCTCGACGACGATCGTGACCTTTCTGATGGTCTTCATCATCCAGAACAGCCAGAATCGAGACACCTGCGCTATGCAGATCAAGCTGGACGAACTGATCGTTCGCCTCGAAGGGGCCCGCGAGGAACTCCTCGACCTCGAAGAGCTGGACGAAGAGAAGCTCGAGGCGCTTCGCAATGATTTTGAGCGACGTGCCGAGCGCGCCCGGCGGCGGAACAACGGCTAATCAAGAAGGGCTGGCCCCAGATCAAAATGAGAAAGGGAGACCCGCCGCATCTCATTGTTTCGCGGAGGTGGAGTTGGGACGAGCCGGTGATCGGCGTAGAAGCATGGCACTAGCCATCACCTGAAGACGCGTGCGCTCCGATATTCAGTTTGGAAGGGTCGCGGGCCGGACGTGAGAACACGCTTGCGGGGAAGCGCCCCGCCCCACCCTGCAATCTTCCTACCAGCGCTCGGAATAATGCCGCCGGTAGCTCGGTAGTGCGTTCGTTTTTCTAGGTCGCGTTCCGCCGTTGTCCTCCCGGGTTGACCTGTTGGTGTTTCCTGGTTGGCAGCCGCCACGTCGCGCTCGTCCGCGGTTCAACATTCGGTCCGTTCACCGGTCAGTTGAATGCTCGCCCGATAGATGACGCCGCTGTTTTCCCTGCGTACGCTGACGGTGAACATCCGGAAGTCGCCGGACACCTGGAACTCCACCTGTGAGAGACGGTCGCGTAGTCGGAAAGCGAGCTGTCCTCACGCCATTTCGACCAAAGCGGGTTCCGCCGGGCTTCACGGCACCGCCAGATGTCCGGGATCGCGGCGGTTGATCAACTCGGAACTGTCTTCGACTCACCGAGTTGAAACGAAAATCCTCTTCGCCGGAGTCAAAACCGATGGAAAATCAAACCCATTTTTCGAGCTTCAAAGAAATGTCAGAGCACGCCGACGCTCTTAAGGATGATTTCGATCACGATGCGACCGGAGCCTCTGCCACTTTGTCACCTGATGGTGTGGGCACTGACCGTATGGCGGCAATCGGAAGGCAAGCGGCCAGCGAATTTCAACAACTAATAGAAGAGGAAATCCGAGCACGCCCCATGCGCGCGGTGGGATGGGCAACTGCCGCGGGACTCGTACTGGGCTTCCTGGTGGCGAGGTAAAGGTCTGCTCGGTCACCAGCGTGGAGTATGTCTCGCGCGAGTAGGTTTCCCCACCGGCTGGCCAAGTGCCCATGTGTAAGAGGTCAATGCTATGGGGGAGAGGTTACCTCCATTGACCGCGCGTGCGGTCCATATCTGCGTCGACATGCAGAGGTTGTTCTCGCCAGCTGGCCCGTGGAGTACGCCGTGGATGCCGAAGGTTTTACCCCAGTGCGTTGCTCTTTCTGCGCATTGCCCAGACGCGACGATATTCACAAGGTTCATCACGCCCCGAACTGAGGACGATGCGCGGGGCGCCTGGCGTGCCCTTTACAAGCGCTGGCCCGAGACGACGCAGCAACGGATCCACCCTAACTTGCTCGAACTCATGCCGGAGTTAGCACGTTTTACCCCCCCGGCGCGGGTGTTCGACAAGCCCGTATACTCTGGGTTCGCTGGGATCCGGCTCGTCAGATACCTCGAGGAAATCCAGGCTGACGTCGTCATCCTTTCGGGCGCGGAAACCGATATTTGCGTCCTGTCGACGGCGTTGGGAGCCGTGGATTATGGCTATCATGTTGTGATAGCCACCGACGCGGTGTGCAGCTCCTCGGACGCGGGCCACGATGCCCTACTGAAACTCTTTCATGAGCGCTTCAGCCAGCAGATTTCCGGCCGTAACGGCAGAAATTCTTGAAAACTGGCGGGCCCGGTGATGCAACTACCCCACGACCGCGCGGAAACGTGTCTAACAGGCTGTTGAAAAAGTCTGTAGCGGGGCGGCGTTTGGCGTGATTCACTCGGCTTGAGGAGTTGGCTGGGGGCATTTGATGCGCGGGTCGGATGAGCGCTCTGGATCGCTGTTTTCCTATGTGGATCTGGAGGCTCGGGTCGGAGT
>NZ_JBFTKS010000050.1:0-26735 GCF_056396065.1 Allobosea sp. 05T433
GGTGACGACGACCTCGTCGAGATGCCAAAGGTCGCGGCGGCTCGGCCTCTTGCGCTTCAGGCGGTGGGCGTAATCCCGCCCGAACTTCAAGGCCCAGCGCCGCACCGTCTCGTAGGAGACGGCGATGCCGCGCTCCAGAAGCATCTCCTCCACCAGGCGAAGGCTCAGGGGAAAGCGGAAATACAGCCACACCGCATGGGCGATGATCGCCGGTGGGAACCGATGGCGCTTGTAGCTGATGGCCGGCAGGGTCATGCACGCCCACCTACACCGCTTGCCGCCATGCCGGAGTTAACGTGACGACGCCGAAATGAGATGGCGCTGGACGTTGAAGGTGTTGTACGTGGCTGCGTGAGTGAAGAGAAATCTCTGGGCTGAACCCGAGTTCAGAACACATATATGGTCAGCAGGGGCTGGAAGATCTCGGGCGATCGCTCATTCGCGCGGTTGTGCCCAATGCTACGCGCACGCGACGCCATGTTTTTCCTGTCACTAAAAATTACCCAACTAGACTAGCGCGTTGAAGAAATGCATGAACTAGTTTCTTCGGATCCCGAGTGAGAAGTGACTCCGGCCGGAACAGCAAACCGCCAACGGGAAGTGTCCCGTGCTCCAGCGCCAGCACTTCGCCGGCATCGCTGCGAGCGATTTCCCGCAAGGGAGCTAGAGCTTGGCCCGACGTGATGACGTGGCGGTGGTAGCAGCCGACGACGAGCGGCTTTGCGGTGCCCGACAACAGCCATGAGTCGGCCAAAGGTCGCGCCAACTCACGTTCCCCGTGGCGTGGGGTGTTTGCCAATGCGGCCTTGGCGCCGAACAGTTGGGCCAGCGCAACCATACCCTGACCGAGGGCCAGGACCGGGCGTCCGGCGGCGAGGAGTTCCGCGAGAACTTCGCGCGCGGTATCGAGCGCCCCGTCCGATAGGTCGGGGGAGACGACATAGACTCCGCCGCTGCATTGTCTCCGCGATCCCGCGGCTAAGGGCTGTAGGGTAACGTCGGCTCCGGCCGATGCCAGCAGGGCTTCCAGGGTCTGAGCGAAGGGCGCACCGCCCAGAATGGTGACCGGTATCCGCGTGGCCCGGTCTCCTTGGACAGCGTGCGGAGCCGCGGGAACGGCCTCGGGCCGCGCAGCCTGTTCCGATGCGAGGTCCAGCGTACGCAGGAGCGCGGCGGCTTTCGTTACGGTTTCGCGCTCCTCGTCTGCCGGATCGGATGAATGCAGAATCGTCGCACCGACGGTTATTTCCGCCGCTCCATCGGCAAGCCGCATCGAGCGCAGGACAATGCCGGTGTCCAGCCGACCATCGAAGCCGAGCCGCCCGATGGCGCCTCCATACCAGCGCCGCGGGACGTCTTCGTTGGCATCGATGAAGGCGATCGCTTCGCGGCGAGGCGCACCCGTGAGCGTCACCGCCCAGACATGCGCCCGAAATGCGTCGATCGCATCACGGTCGGGACGAAGAAGCCCTTCGACGTGGTCGACCGTATGCAACAGATGCGAATAAGTTTCGATCTGGCGGCGACTGAGAAGGCGTATTGAGCCGATCTCGCACAAGCCGGCCTTATCGTCACGGTCGATATCCGTGCACATGGTGAGCTCTGCGGCGGCCTTGGGCGAGTTGAGGAGTTCGAGCGCCTGTTCGGCGTCAGCTGCGGCATCTTCCCCCCGTCGGACCGTTCCCGAAATCGGACAGCTTTCGACACGTCTGCCGTCGACGCGCACAAACATTTCCGGCGAGGCGCCGACCAGTGCTTCGGTGCCAAGATTAGCCAGGAATTCATAGGGACTGGGGTTGACGCGATCGAGCAGTCGAAAAAGGGCATTGGGCCCCGCTGACATCTCACGCCTGAAAGTTTGCGCGAGAACCACCTCGAACAGTTCGCCCGAGCGGCAGGCTTCGACCGCTTTGCGCACCATGTCTGCATAGGGTTGCTCTGGCCTCGTGGTGGCCACCCGCATCGGCGCGGCAGAAGTGGAGACGCTTCCAGTGCGCGGGAGCCCCTGCGTCGAACGAGCGCCCAGGGCGAAGTCGTAAGTGATGATCTTGGCCTGGCCGGTCTCGGGATGGTCGGCGGCGACGATACGGTCCGGCAGATAGAGGACCATGTCATCGTGGTCGGCCTGCTGCCGGGCACGTTTCTCCAGCCCCAGCGTATGAAACGCCACGTCGAAGCCGAAGGGGCCGAAGAGACCAAGATGCGGGTCGTCCGAACTCAACCCGGCGACAAGGCTTCGGAGGGCTTCGAACAGTGTCTCGCCGTTGACGAGACGGCCCTCGACGGCATCCAGGCCCGTTTCGAGATCGGCGACGCCTCCACGCGCCAAAGCGGCGGCGAGGGCCGGCAGGATAACGGTGCCGCGCTCGTTCAGTGCCCGGCAGGATAGGCGATACGAGCGGAGGGAAAACCGAAGCGGCGGGTCGACGAACCCGAGCCAGTGCGGTCCGTAGCGCCCTGGAAACGCGAAATTGCAGCGTAATAGCAGGCCCTGCCGCGCTCCGAGGGTATCGATCAGTGCGTCGAGCCCCTCAGGCGCGCTGATCGTTTCCTCGGCCCGCGTGATGACGATTCCGGATGGGGTTGCGAAGCTGTGAATCACGTCGATGATGTCCGATTGTAGTCGAGATGCCGTTCGATCCGGGCGGCCACCCTTGAGAGGCCGAAGCAGATCGCAAAGAAGAACAGGCCGGCGAAGAGATAGGCTTCTGCCGAGTAGCTATTCCATTTCGGTTCGGAAACGGTGAGTTGCACGACGCCGAGCAGGTCGTAAACGCCGACCACGAGCACCAGCGTCGAATCCTTCAGCACCTGAATGAAGGTGCTCACGATGTTGGGCAGAGCGGCGCGCAATGCCTGCGGTAGTACGACGAGGCTCAGGCAGCGCCAATAGCCGAGCCCGAGAGCACGGGCCGCTTCGGCCTGCCCTGCCGGGATCGTGCGCAACGCACCCCGGATTACCTCGGCCATGTAGGCCGAGGCGTAGAGACACAGGCCGACCACCACGCGCGTGAACAGGCCGATCCCCTCTCCACCGGGAACGAAGAGCGGCAGCAGCACCACGGCCATGAAGAGAATGGCGAGCAGCGGGACGCCGCGGATGACTTCGACCGTCATGTTCGCCAACCCGCGCCAGAGGGGGCTGGCGGCCTGGCGGCCCAGCGCCAGAATAATCCCGGCCGGCAGCGACACGATCATTGCGGTAATCGATAGGAGCGCCGTCACGAAGAGGCCGCCCCACTGATCGGTTTCCACAGGCGCCAGGCCCAACACACCGCCGGCCGCCAGCATGAAGGCGGCAGCGATCCCGATCGCGGCACCCGTCACGGTCACGGCCGCTCGCCGGCGGATGCGGGGAAGCAGCGGCAGGGCTAGCCAAGCGAACAGCAGAAGGAAACCGACGTTCAGCCGCCACCGGGAGGGCGCGGGATAATAGCCGTAGATGAATTGCGGTAGCCGCTCGCGAATGAAGAGCCAGCAGGCGCCGGGGCCATCGCAACTCGCCGCTTCGCTCCATGGGAACACGGCGTCGAGCAAGGCCCAGCGAAACAGTTTCGGGCCGAGGAGAACTCCGGCAACCAGGATCGCCGCGAGCAGTAGGATGCCTCCTGTGCCCCATCGCCGGCTCGCGCGTGATGGCGGCGGCAAATCGGACGTCGTCACGGACATGGGGAAGCCGGGGTCTCGGTCACGCGCGCCAGCGTCTGGTTTCACTGCGATGAACCAGGCCGGAGATCCCGAGGCTGATCGCGAGATACACCGCCATCGTGATGCTGATCACCTCGACCGCCTGTCCAGTTTGATTGAGCGTGGTCTTGCCGAACACCTGCATCAGGTCGGGAAACCCGACGGCCGCAGCCAGCGACGAGGCCTTCACGACATTGACGAACTGATTACCAAGTGCCGGCAGGGCAGCACGGATCGCCTGCGGCAGAACGATCAGCCGCAAGGTGGCGAAGCGGCCGAGGCCGAGCGCCTGGGCTGCTTCCCACTGGCCACCAGGCACGGAAAGGACACCGCTCCGAAACGCTTCTCCGATGAAGGCCGCGGCGTAGATTGCGAGCGCAGTGACCAGCGCGGCGAATTCCGGAGGCAGAGTGAAGCCGCCGGTGACGTTGAAGCCACGCTGAACTGGCAGCTCCCAATCGGCCCAGGTGACGCCTGCGAGAAGGAGGAGAAGCCCTCCTATGGCGAGGACAGCCTTGGTCGCAGATCGCTGGAGAAAGCCGAGAGTCGCTGGCAGACGCCGCGCCATGGCAGCCGTCAAGATCGATGCCGCACCTGCACTCAGACAAAGGCAGGCGACGGAATTCAGTCCCGGTGCCGCAACCACGATTCCGCGATTGTTGAGCAGCGCAAAGCTGCCGATATGAAGCGACTGTCTGACGGGCGGCAGCGCGCCGAACACCATGAAGTACCAGATGAACAGCTGCAGCAGCAGCGGCGTATTACGTACGAGCTCCGTCGCCGCCGTCGCTGCGGCGCGCAACGGGGGATCCCTGGACAGGCGAGCGATCGCCAGGCCCAGCCCAAGACCTGTTCCCAGCCCAATCGCCAATGCGGAAACGACGAGCGTATTCAGCAGGCCGACGAGGAAGGCGCGGGCATAGCTCTTCGTCGCATCGAACGGGATCAGGCCGAAACTGATGTCGAAGCCGGCCGTATCCCAGAGAAAGCCGAAACCTGCATGAATGCCGCGAGCCCGAAGCGTGAAAATCGCCATGGCGGCGAGCGTCCCGACGACGCACGCCGTCGCCGCATAGACACCGTACTCGATCCCATGGCGACGCATGAAGCTCTTGCCTGCACCTCCAAAAGCGGCCGCCATGGAATCAATTCACCGCTGGTCGCCAGACGTCACTGGAAGGAGGGCGAGAACAGCAGGCCGCCATCGCGCCAAAGGCGATTCAGGCTGTTTTCGCGCGGGATGACGATCGCGCCTTTCGGCCCGAGATTGCGCTCGTACATCTCGCCGTAGTTGCCGACGGCCTTAATGACACGCGCGGCCCAGTCTTTGTCGAGGCCGATCAGCTTGCCGAGGTCGCTGTCGGCGCCCAAAAGCCGGCGAATCTCGGGATCTGTAGCATTGGCCGCGAGATCATCCACCTTCGCCGCGGTCACGCCGAGCTCTTCGCCCGCGATCACCGCGTTCAGCGTCCAGCGCACGAGATTCGCCCACTGGTCGTCGCCCTGGCGAACCACAGGGCCGTTGGCAGCTTTCGAAATCGTCTCGGGCAGGATGGTATGGGCGCTTGGCTCCTTCAGCTTCGCGAGGCGTGCCGAAAGCGTCGACTTGTCGGTCGTGAAGGCATCGCAGCGTTCGGCTTCATAGGCGGCGACAACCTGGTCGGCCTGCTCGAACACCACCGGCTTATACTTCATGTTGTGCTGGCGGAAGTAGTCCGCGAGGTTTCGCTCGGTCGTCGTCCCAGTCTGAGTGCAGATCGTAGCGCCCTCCAGCTCGCGGGCGCTCTTGATTCCAGCCGATTTGCGGACGAGAAAGCCCTGACCGTCGAAAAAAGTGATGCCGGGGAACGAAAGGCCGAGCCCGGCTTCGCGTGACATGATCCAAGTGACGGAGCGCGACAAGATATCCACTTGGCCCGACTGAAGCTGGGCAAAGCGCGCAGCCGGCGTTGCGGGCAGGTATTTCACTTTTTCCGGATCGCCGAGAACCGCGGTCGCAACGGCTCGGCAGAAATCGACATCGAGGCCGCTCCAGCGACCCGACGCATCAGCGGCGAAGAAGCCTGGGAAGCTCTCACCCACGCCGCAATTGAGCGTGCCACGCGCTTTCACGCTGTCCAGCGTGCCGGCGTTTGCATGGTTCAGCATCGAGGCGACCAAGAGGGCCGCAGCCACGGCAAGCTCACATAATCTCATCGCATGAATTCCCCGATTATCACGACCGCGAGCGCACGTTTAGGCAGACCAATCCGGCAACGCAAGCATTGCTCGATCGGCCCGTGCCTTTGGCGATCCACGCTTGACGAAGCCTCAAAGGACTTGCTCGCTTTCCATCGCATTCACCTGAATGCTGGCATAGATGTCCTCCGGAAGCCGGTAGGTAGACGGGTCCTTTGGCTCGGATGGTAGTCCGCCCAAGGCCCGCTCTGGCCGGTCCAGTGATTGGCAGCGCCGCCCATGCCCTCGCCGGGAAGAAACGCCACTTGGGCCTTGTCACGTCGTCGAACGATCCACGCGACAACACTGGTTGACGATCTCGATCACGCGGCCGCGGCGGCCGCTCACCCCGCCGCCATCGCCGAAGAGCGAAAAGCTCGGTGGGGCTTGGCGGAAATGAGATGGCGCTGGACGTTGAAGGTGTTGTAGGGGGCTGCGTGAGTGGAGAGAAATCTCTGGGCTGAACCTGGGCTCTTGAAACCTTGTGTCTTGCGCCAGATTGCCTGCTGGATGATCGCGGGTGGAAAGCGATAACCGCTGTAACTGATCTTTGCCATTCTCAATGGCTACCAACCCGACCGAGGCGCAACAACTCCGCTACGGCGTGACGATGCCGGCACGTGCCATATAGCGCATCTCGCTGACCCTTTCCCAACCGAAACGCCATTATCTGATTGAAGAGGTAGTGTTCATTCTGCCCCGCCAAGTGAGGAACTTCGCTGTCCCGTGCGATGCCGTCGCCACATGCAGCGCATTGCTCCACCGCGTCGACTTCGTTGACGCTCCGAGATTGAGGCGGTGATGCAACGGAATCCGCTGCGTCACCGTCCGTACTTCCTCGAGTGCCGTTAAGGAATCGGAGCGCGGATTCGGGCATAGCGGAACGCCCGACCGACGCTGGCAGGCTGTCCGGCGGCCCGCATCACCAGCCCGCGTTCGCTTAGCCGCGCCAGTGCCCGCGAGACTGAGGCGCTCGTGACAGCACTTTCCGGCCGACCGAGCCCGGTGATGATATCGCGAGGTCGTGCCCAGTCGCCTATATGGAGCTGCGTCGCCGTTGCGTCATGAACATAGGCAGGCCATACCGCCAGCAGCGCAAGAATGTCATTCTGCAGGGGTGACGGTCCATTGCCCATGCTGTGAGGTCCCTTACCGGTTAATAACATTCCGAATCAGAGTATTATTAACCGCTAAAGATCAGGCAAGCCCTACGCAAAGAAAAACGTCACGGC
Source organism: Allobosea sp. 05T433 (assembly GCF_056396065.1). Taxonomy (NCBI): domain Bacteria; kingdom Pseudomonadati; phylum Pseudomonadota; class Alphaproteobacteria; order Hyphomicrobiales; family Alloboseaceae; genus Allobosea; species Allobosea sp. 05T433. The sequence continues at coordinate 7,137 of NZ_JBFTKS010000050.1, forward strand.
AAAATCTCTGTCGGGCTCGACAACCAAGGCAAATTACCATGGGTAATCATGGCTGCGCTGGCGCTGCGCGCCCATACTTTCCGACTGAAATCTGACGGGTCGAAGTGGCGGCGCTGCAGCTCGCGACAGATCCTGCTGACGAAACCGGGCCAACCTCGTCGGGGTGCGACGCCAGCTTGGCGGCGACATCGCGAAGGGAAGCGTCACGATGATCGGGAGCGGCTCGGCGGATGGTGTGGGTGTCGTCGGACGCAATTCCCTGGGCGCCATAGGATCTGGACATTCGCCCGTTCACGCCGCGGCGAGAATCGCAAACTGCACTGCGATGGACGGATTTAGATTCTAGGCGGCATTGTTACGGGAATGGTGCGATATCCGCCGCGCCTACCGGCGATCGCAACAGAACCTGCGCGGCATTGTAGAAGCCCCTTTTCACGAAGCACCGGCGGCTCGCCTTTCACGGCCGGAGGTTCTGTGCAGGGATTTGCTCCGGAGCGTTCAGATGGACGCGTCGTATCCTCGACACGCTCGTGCTTCGAGGGACGGGAGAGGAGAGGCGATCGGAATGAAGAGAACGGCAAGACGTGGACGTGCGGCATCGGCGTTCGTGATGCGCCCGCTCACAGCGAACATCCCCGCCAACCGAACAGACCCGAACAGATAAGAACAGCGCTGTCCGTAACTGGCAGGATGTTGCCAGTGCGGAAGAACGTCCCGCGAACGACTCAGAAACGGCGCAAGGACCGTGCCGCCATATCTGACACGCTCACGCACCCAAGAACGCATGCCCCGCTCCAGGTGATCGTCCATTTCAGCGAAGGCGAGGCCAAGGCCCTGGCCGTGCTGGCCGGCGCGTTGGGATCGGACGAAGGACGCGCCGCTGGCCAGAGCGCCCGCCCGCGTCAGGGAAGAAATGAACATCGCCAAGTCCCGGCACCGCAACATGACGAAGCACGTCAGGCCCCATGTCTGAGATCGCCCCTGACTGCACAAGCTCTTCGAGGGGTTCTGTTGCAAATTCCCTAGGTGTGAGCTCTCAATAGGTTGTCCATCCGGTCCCGAGCGAGGAAGCTGAGGTTGCGAAGCTTCAGTCTCCATCGAAGGAGGACCGGATGAACATCCACAAGAATGCCCGTGAGACGCAGTTGGGTCGAGAGCGGCAGGCACGGCCTCTGGCGTGATCGCCAGGCGACAGATTGTAAGACGTCAGCAGACGACGTTTGAGGCCCTTGAATTTCCGGCCATCATTCAAGCAGATCAGATCATTGGGTGCGACTGACTTCTTGATCTAAACCGCGGGTTCACGCTTCTCCTCGACAGGAGCGCTTCGCCGCTCATCCATGCATCGAACGGTGACAGCTTCTACTCGACTGCCGGGCGCAACCTGCTACCGGCATTCCAAGCCTCTTTGACTGCTTGTTTTCGCCGAAAGGCCGTTGTGAGATATGCAAGAGCGTTTCAAGCTCGCTATTCGGGGAACGAAACGACAATGAAATTCAAGCCCGTTATCTCTGCCGGCCTGTTCGGCGCCGGCCTATTCGTTTGCTTCGCGACTGCTCCCGCGGTCGCCCAATCACCCAAGCCGCCGGCTCAAGTCAAGGTGACGAACGCGCGTACCGCGCCACTGGCTTCCCTGGAAATCACGACGTCGGGCGAGCAGCCGCGCCTGATCGCCAAGCTCACCAAGCCGCTCGGGCCCGGCAAGAGCATTGCCCTCAAGCTGAACAAGCCCACGGGCTGCAGCTACTCCGTCCTTGCCAAGTTCAGCGACGAGGTCGAGAGCGATAGTGACCTCATCGATCTGTGCAGCGAGAAGTCCATCCGACTGACGGATTGAACCCGCAACCATAACGGATTGGCAAGTCACACCGACGCACATGTAGGCTCGCGGCGGTCCTCCTGATCTCCGATAATGGCAAAAGCTGATAGGATAAGTTGTGGCACTTGCATCGACGACCGCCTTGGTGACCGGGGCCGACAGCCAAGGGATTGGGCGCGGGATTGCGCTGGCGCTGGCGCGCGAAGGTGCGGACGTCGCGCTTCACTGGTACCGAAGTGAATCGGCCGCCGAGACGCTCGCCACGGAGATCCGCGCACTCGGCCGAAACACGGTGCTCGTGCATGCCGATATGGGCGATGCGTCCGCCGCCCGCGCCGCAGTAAGGCAGGCGGACAAGGCGTTGGGCGGTCTCGGCATCCTCGTGTGCAACGCCGCCAGGATCCAGCGAAAGCCTTTCCTCGACATCACTGACGAGGACTGGGCCAGTATCCACGCTGTGAATCTGCAGGGTTATTTCGCCTGCTCGCAGGAAGCCGCCAAGCTCATGATCGGCCACCGCAGGCCGGCCCGGATCATCATGGTCTCGTCGGTTAACCAGGCGCATGCCAACCCTGACATTGCCCATTATGTCGCGACTAAGGGCGGCGTGATGATGTTGGCCCGCGCCATGGCTCTCGAGCTCGCGCCTCACGGTATTACTGTCAACCTCGTCGCTCCGGGTACGATCGAGACTGATATCAATCGGCACATGCTCGCTGATCCGGAGTTTCGCGCCCGCAAGCTCGCGCCGGTCCCCGTGGGCCGCGCGGGGCTCCCCGAGGACGTCGCAGGGGCCGTCGTCTATCTCGCGGGCGAGGGAGCGTCCTATATCACAGGCTCGACCATCACAGTCGATGGCGGGTTGACCATCACCTGATCGAGGCTGCGCTTATGACCGATCTGCCGATTCACGAGGTCTATGCCATCCGCTTCGCCCACCACGCGGCGCGCAGGCGCAGCGAGAATTTCCTGGGTGGCGATGCCCATGACGGGCCGATGCCGTTTGACTACTTCGTCTTCGTGATCAAGGGTCCGTCAGGCGCTGTCGTCGTTGATACGGGCTTCAATGCCGATGTAGCGCGCACCCGCGGCCGCCAACATCTGCGCTGTCCGAGTGAAGGGCTCGCGCTCCTCGGCATCGAACCCGCGTCCATTCGCGACGTTGTGCTGACGCATTTGCACTACGACCACTGCGGCAACCAGCATCTGTTCCCGCAGGCGCGGTTTCATCTCCAGACGTCGGAGATGGCCTATGCCACCGGCCCGTGCATGTGCCACGGCATGCTGCGCGGTGGGTACGATCCAGAGGACATCGCCGCGACGGTGCGCAAGCTCTTCGAAGGGCGCGTCGCTTATCACACGGACGAGGGCATGCTCGCACCCGGGATCACGCTCCACCGCGTCGGCGGCCATACCGAGGGGCAGCAGGTTGTGCGCGTGAAGACGCGAAAGGGCTGGCTCGTGCTCGCTTCGGACGCGACCCATTTCTTCGAGAATTTCGAGCGGGATATCCCGTTCCCGTGGATCTACAATGTCGGCGCAACGCTGGAAGGCTTCAAGCGCCTGCGCGAACTCGCCAGTGATCCCCGGCTGGTGATCCCGGGGCATGATCCGCAGATCATGGAGCGGTTTCCGGCAGCCTCCGAAGCCGCCAAGGGGATCGTCGCGCGGCTCGACTGACTCCGCGCAACGATTGAAACTACCAGTGTCGGCTTTTCACTTCACAGGCACGATGTCCATCGCCAGCGTCTCCTCGTCGCTGCGTAGTCGCACGGTTTGGGCCCGATCCTTCCAGACGGCCCAAGCATACTTGATTACGGTCAGCGGCAGCGTCGCCCGATCCTTCATGAAGAGGCCAGCGGCCTTGTTCAGCATGTCGCGGCGCTTAGCATCGTCGAGCTCTCCGCCAGCATCGTCGATCAGCTGATCGACCTCCGGGTTGGCATAGGCGCGCCAGTTGAACTGGCCGAGCTTCTTGGCGGGATCGTTGGAATGGGCGATGGCCGAATAGGTGTAGTAGGCCTCCCCGGTTATCGTGCCCCAGCCGGCCATGGTCGCCGACAGCTCGCCTCGTGGTCGGGCCGAGAACAGGATGGAGACCGGAACGCCGTTGGCGGCGACGTCGATTCCGACCCGCGCCAGCATCTGGACCAGTGTCGTGCCGATTTCGCGGTCGCCCGGGAGGCGATCCACGGTAAAGCTCAGGGTGAACTTGAAGCCATTGGGGTAGCCGGCCTCCTTAAGCAACTGACGCGAACGCTCTAGGTTGGCCTTGGTGGCGGGAATGTTGTCATTGTAGCCGAATATGCCCTGCGAGACGAGCTGCGTCGCCGGCGAACCCATGCCGTCCATCGCGATCTCGCCAAGCTGGCCACGGTCGATGGCGAGGTCGATCGCCTCGCGCACGCGCGGATCCCGGAACGGGTTTGCGGGCAGTGCTGAGCCATCCTTGGCGCTGACCTGCGGCGTCTTCTCGCGTAGATCGAAATCAAGCAGGAAGACGAAGATGGTGTCCTGCGTCGGTACGCTGAGCTTGGCGTCCTTCTGCAGCGAGGCGACGTCGTTGGCCGAAACGCGCGCAATCATGTCGACCTGTCGAGCGCGCAATTGAGCAACGCGCGCCGCGTCATTGGCGATCTCCTTGCGCACGACCCGCTGCCAGGGCTGCGGGCCGGCCCAATAACCGTCGAAGCGGTCGAGCGTCAGATCAGCCTTCGGGGTCCAGGAGACGAGTTTATAGGGCCCGGTTCCGATCGCGGCCTTTCCGGAGTTGAAGGCTTCGTTTGAGGTCTCGCGATTGAGACCGGCAGCCGCCTTGGAAGAAACGATGAACAGCCTGACAAGATCGTTGGGCAGGGTCGGCGCGGCGCCCTCGGTCAGCAGATGGACGGTGAAGGCATCGACGATCTTCACCTCCTTGACGCGTCGGGTGTAGAGCGTCGCCGGATTGGGGCCGGTGACATTGGCGATGCGCTCGATCGAGAACTTCACGTCCTCTGCGGTGAAATCCGAGCCGTCGTGGAATTTCACGCCCTTGCGGAGCTTGAACTCCCAAGTGGTTGCATCGACCGGCTTCCATGACTCGGCTAGCCCCGGCTCGACCTGCAGCTTCTCGTTGGACTTGACCAGCGTGTCGAAGACATGCTTGAGCGCCTCGACATGGACACCGAGCGCGCTGAAATGTGGGTCCATCGATTCCGGACCTGCACGTACGCCCACAGTCAGGGTCTGAGCCGACGCCAGCGTGGCCGCGGCGAGCCCCAAAGCCAAAGATGCTGCGCCTAGAAACCTATTGATCAACATGCCCCGCTCGCCTTTGCTCATTGTTCGCCCTCCAAAGATTTTTCGAAGCCGTCCACTGCGGAAAAGCGGATTATCTGCAAAAATGGAATGACAGTCGGGACGTCGTTCATTACGGAAGGCCACTCGGCACAATCAATCCAAGCCGGCCAATCACAGCCTCGCCACCGTCCGAAGTTCTCGCTCGACTGGGCAGTCTGCCAGCTCAGTCTTGGGCTACTGCGGGGCTCAGGTAGGAATGACGCTTCACATCGGATCAGCATCGCCATCATGGCGAATTCAGCCGACGGCTTGGCATGGACGCCGCGACTGGTGCTGATGACGATGTCACTATCGATAAGGCCAGCGGGAAAGTCCAAGAGGATCGCCCCACGGGCAGGGGGACTTCGCCAGCGTGCTTCCCGTTCCGATTTTCGCTGGAACGATAAAACGATCTTGCGGTCGGCGATGTGACGCGTCGGCGGCACCAGATCCGGATTGAAGGCAACCTCGGCCTCGAACCCGGCAGCTTGGTGGATGCGAGGGACAGGCTCAGCCTTGAGCGGAGAGGTGACGAAGATGGCCCGCCGCTGCATGCCTTGCTCAAAACACTGAGGACGAAAGCTGGAAGCAGAGATTGTGCCAATTGGAACTGGTTTGTACAGTGCTATTTGCGAGCCTCCGGAACGGTTCTCCTGTCTGTCGAAGAATGTGGCACAGCCACGTCTCGATGCTTCACAGTCGGCTACCCATCCCGAGACTGGCGCCGTGGCAAGTCCTGCCAGCACTAATTCGACCGCCGCATGATGTTCATGCTCCGTTCGACCTTAGCGTAAGATTTTGAGCAGCTCTTGTTCTGACCCCTCGTAGGGTCGGGCGTTACTCGACTGCTTCCCGGCGGGGATCGGTGTGGCGGGCTTCGATGTCGGCTTTGCTCGCCTGCATCAGTGCCTTTGCATAGGGATCGGTGGGCACGGCGGCGGGATTGTAGCTCTCCTCCTCGCCGAGATCGGAGGCCGGAAGCGGCGGTGCGCGCAGCCCTTCATTCACCATGGCGACCTTGTCGGGACGCTGCGCCTTGTCCTCGCGCATTTGGCGCTTGGCGCGGCGAAGCTGTTTCGAGAGCTTTTCGAGGCAGATGTTGAAGGCAGTGTAGATTTCTACGTTCTCGTGCTCGGCGGCGAGGTTTTGCATGCCACGCGAGCGGAACCGGATTGCGCAGGCGTAGAAGGCCCCCGTCTTCTTGAATTGCACCGTCGCCTCGGTGATCCGCCCGAAATATTTCCCGGCGGTCTCTTCGATCTTGCGCTCGGCGAATTCGCGGAGCGCGTCCCCAAGCTCGACATTATGGCCTGAGACCATGATCGGCTTGTCCATCGCTAGTCGCCGCATCGGCTTCCTCCGTTAGGGGTTCCCCACCCAACCGCAGCACGAACGACCAGGGTTTCAAGCTTTGACCCCGAATGCAAGAGCGTAAAATTTGCCGATCCCAGAGCGGACAACCGAGGCGGGCCATCGTTCTCTGCATGCTGAGCTTATCAGGGGGCGCCAGGTCCTTCGGCCAAGAATATCTGTAGCGAGATTGCGGGGGGCAGCAGCAGGCGGTGTATCAAAAGCTGCGACTATCCTTTCAGGCTGACGAGGCTGATACCTAACTCAAGAGGCTGTTGCCGAAGGCGGGCGCGGACGATGACGCTCGCTGGCGCTGTCTGTAGCGGCCTCGAGGCCTCCGATCAGGATCGCATCCGAGCTCGGATTAGCGCGCCAAAGGAATCTCACTGACCCACGTAGTGCAGCTTCGAGCGTCGGCTGACACCCTGGCTTTTCACCGGCGATGGGAGATGCTGATTGACGGGATAGGTTACGCTGTGTGGCGCGGAGGCGTTGTCATGTCTGGACGGCGCCCTTTGATCAAGGGGATTTCTTTGGCGCGGCGAGGGTCGTGGGAGCGGTCGTGTCTTCGGGGCGTTGTCACGTTAACTGCCGGCAGGCGGCAAGAGGAGCATTCGGCCTGATGACAGGCTCAGGCCGCGACGCCAGCCACGGCTTTCCAGCGCGCCATGGCGTTTAGGCGATGCAGATGGGTGGCCAGGGCGGTGCGACGGGACCGGGGCGGAACGAATTGATTGCGGACGGCGGAGAAGACGGCGACGAACCGTTGCAGACCTCCCGGGGAGCGAAAGCCCTGCATCGCCCGCTCGCGTCGTCGCAGAGGCAGGTGCGAATTCTCGGCGCGGTTGTTGAGGCCCTTGTACGCGCGATGCTCGATCGCCGGCATGATCTGGCGCCGGGCGGCGGCATAGGAGCCGAGTTGGTCGGTGATCATGCGCCGGGGCGGGCAGCCCCGCTTCTTGAGAAGGCGCCTCAGCACGCGCGTGGCTGCCTTGGTGTCGCGTCGCGTCTGCACGATCTCATCGAGGATATAGCCGTCCTGATAGACTGCGCGCCACAGCCAGTGCTTCTGGCCGGCGATGGTGACGACGACCTCGTCGAGGTGCCAGAGGTCGCGGCGGCTCGGCCTTTTGCGCTTGAGGTGGCGGGCGTAATCCCGCCCGAATTTCAACGCCCAGCGCCGCAGCGTCTCATACGAGACGGTAATGCCGCGCTCCAAAAGCATCTCCTCCACCAGGCGCAAGCTCAGGGGAAAGCGAAAGTACAGCCACACCGCATGAGCGATGATCGCCGGTGGGAACCGATGGCGTTTGTAGCTGACGCAGGGCTGGCTCATGCCAGTCCACCTACACGGTTTGCCGCCACGCCGGAGTTAACGTGACAACGCCGCAACGCCAGCCGTGGACGATTTCCATTCGGATCGCGCTCGCTGATCGGCTGTCTCCAGTGGGGGCGAAAGCCCTCAGCCGCCCTTCGCATATTTCCAGAACCGGCCCTTGCCTTCGGCGATCCAGGCAAGCGCCTCGTCGATCCGCTTGTCGCGCGTGGCTTCGGTTTTCGCGTCGGCGATCCAGACAACGTATTCTTTCTGGAACGACGTCGACTTGCTCTCGAATATCGTCTTGACCGATGGGGAAGCCGCAAGGCGGTCGACGAAAGCGGGAGACGCGACGACAGCCTTGGCGGGCGCGGATGACCTACGGGGCGCGACCTTCGCGCGTTGCTCGTTGAGCAACATGGCCTCCTGGACCCAAGCGATAAGCTCGGCGTCGACAGGGAGATCCGCGAGACTCGTCAACTTCCCCATGAAGCGTTTGGACGCCGGCAAATCGACGCTCGCCTTGAGCCGCGGGTCGCTCATCAGCGAGCCTTTCCAGAAGGAAAAGGCGCAATGCGACTTGTAGGCGGCAAAAATGCACATCATCTCGCCTCGGTAGTCGAAATGGGGGTTTCCCCATTTCAAGGTTTCGACAACCTCCGGGCAGGTCGAGCGGACAACGCCGCGTAGATGCGCCAGGATCGGCTTGGCGAACGCTTCGACGCCTTCGGCGTACGCGTCGACCTTGGGTTCTGGACCAGGCATCCTGACTTCGCCTCTTGATCGAATGATCTATGGGTGGTTTCGAGGATCGAGCGCGCCTTGCTCGCGCTTCTTCCTTGAAGATCGGAGCGCCGGGCCAGAGACCCAGGTTTGCATTGGCGCTTTCGTCCAAATCGATGGAGCTGGGCCGCCTCGGCGCGCGTGGCCGCTATTGCATGGCGGAGGGGTCCATCCACAGAACCTCCCAAACGTTCCCGTCTGGGTCCTCGATGTGGCGGTTGAACATGAAGCCGAGGTCCTGGGCTGGATTCGGATCGGCGCGGCCGCCGGCCGCCACACCTTTTCCGATCGTGGCGTCCACCTCGTCCTTGCTGTCAGCGGTGAGCGCGATGAGCATCTGGCTCTCGCGCTTGGGGTCCCCGATCGGCCGCGCGGTGAACTGTCGGTAGTGGTCGTGGGTCAGCAGCATGACCCCGATCGAGTCCGAGAACATCACGGAGCTGGCTTTGTCGTTCGAGAACTGCGGATTCAACGCGCCTCCGATAGCAAGGTAGAAGCGTGTCGCCGCCGGCAGATCGCGCACTGGCAGATTTACGAAAATCATCCTAACCATTTATCTGGTTCGCTCCTCAGGCGGAGTACTGGTCGGTCTAGTACTATGTCTTTGCCTATCACATGCGGAACGGAACCGTCTAGTACCGAAGTGGGGATGGCATGAAGGTTGATGGCGAAACCCGATCGGCGCGCAAGGAGCGTGATATCATCCACGCGGCCACCGTGGCGTTCGTGAGCCAGGGCTATGATGGAACGAGCATGGAGGAGATCGCTACTAAGGCCGGCGTCTCCAAACAGACGGTCTACAAGCATTTCGTCGACAAGGAGACGCTCTTTGGCGAGGTCATTCGCGCGTCGGCCGCTCAGGCTACCGAAACCTTTGATGCGGTCGCCGCGTTGCTTACCGAGGCGGAATTCATGACGGGGGGACTGCAGAAGGTCGCTCGACGCTTCATGTCGACGCTGATGGACGAAGAGCGGTTGAAGCTGCGACGCCTCATCATCGCCAACGCCGATCGAATGCCTCAGCTCGGCCGCGACTGGTATGAAAAAGGGTTCGAGCGCATGATTGCCTCGATGGCGACCTGCTTCCAGCAGCTGACAAACCGGCAGCTTCTTCGTACACCCAACCCGTATTTGGCCGCGAGCCATTTCTTTGGAATGTTGCTCTGGATTCCCATGAACGAGGCGATGTTCACGGGTAACAAGAATCCGCGCTCCCAAGCCGAGCTTGAAGGCCACGCAGACGCGACGGTCGAAACATTCCTCGTCGCCTATGGCGAGCCGGCGAAGCCTTCGGCGTAGTCGCCCACGCGGGCATTGTCACGTTGTCGAACGATCGACGCGACAACACTGGTTGACGATCTCGATCAGGCGGCCGCGGCGGTCGCCCACCACGCCGCCATCGCCGAAGAGCGAAAAGCTCGGTGGGTCTTCGCGGAAATGAGATGGCGCTGGACGTTGAAGGTGTTGGAGGTGGCTGCGTGAGTCGAGAGAAATCTCTGGGCTGAACCCGGGCTCTTGAAACCCTGCATCTTGCGCTCTCGTCGTAGTGTCGGCTGATGCGAATTTTCCACGCGATTGTTGCACCAGCGACCGCGTCGATGCCGATCCGAGATCCCAAGATCCCGGACTGCCGCTCCATATGAACGCAGGTCATCCGTGATCAAGCGCTCCGGTATGAAGCCATGCTTCTTGAGTAGTCTGCGCAGCACTTTCAGCGCGGCGCTCTTGTTTCTTTTTGCCTGAAGCAGGACGTCCAGGACCTCGCCTTCGGAGTCAACGGCCCGCCAAAGATAGACTAGGCGACCGTCGATCTTGAGATAGACCTCGTCCAGGTGCCATGTGGCGTGAGGCTTTGGTTGGCGTTGGCGGAGATTGGCGGCGATCTTGGGTCCGAAATGGTTCACCCAGCGGCGCACCGTCTCGTCGGACACGGCAATTCCGCGCGCGGCCAGCAGATCCTCGACGTCGCGGAAGCTGAGGGTGAACCGGAGATACAGCCAGATTGCCTGCTGGATGATCGCGGGGGGCAAGCGATAACCGCTGTAACTGATCTTTGCCATGCTCAATGGCTACCAACCCGATCGAGGCGCAACAACTCCGCTACGCCGTGACAATGCCGATGGTTCAGTCAGGCCTCGGGTCAATGCCGTGCCTGTGCGATCCGACGCTCGACGCTGCGGCTGTAAAGGGACATGGCGTAGCAGCAGATGAAGAAGACCCCGGCAGCAAAGACGTAGCCCTCGCGGCCGAGGCCCAGCCAGTTCGGGTCCTTTAGCGCCTGCCCGATGATGCCGAGCAGGTCAAACAGGCCAATGATCGAGACGAGTGTAGTGTCCTTGAACAGGTCGATCACCGTATTGACGATGCCCGGCACGGTCAGCCGGAAGGCCTGCGGCAACACGATGAGACGATGCGCGTTCCAGTAGCTAAGGCCGAGCGAGGCGGAGGCCTCGTATTGCCCCTTATCGATGCCCTGCAGCCCGCCCCGGACGACCTCGGCAAGATAGGCGGCGACGAAGAGCGAGAGTCCAACGATGGCGCGCAGCAGCCGGTCAAAGCTGGTGCCCTCCGGCAAGAACATCGGCAGCATCACCATGGCCATGAACAGCACGGCGAGAAGCGGCACGCCACGCAGCAGCTCGATAAAGCCGGTGCAGAGCCAGCTGATCGCCGGCAGGCTTGAGCGCCGGCCGAGCGCCAGAACGATGCCGATCGGGAGCGCGATCACGACCGTCGCATAGGTCAGCAGCACGTTGAGCGAGAGGCCGCCCCATTGGTCGGTGGGAACGACTGGCAGGCCCAAGACGCCACCGAGCAGTAGCGTGCCGGCGATGAGAGGGCAGAGCGTGACAAGAAGCAGTACGGAAAGCACCGGGCGCGGATTGCGTGGCCAGGCGGCCGCGACAGCAAAAACGAGCAGGACAAGCCCAGCAAGCTTGACGCGCCAGCGCTCCGGCGCCGGATAGCGACCGAAGAGGAACATGTCGATGCGGTCGGTGACGAAGGCCCAGCAGGCGCCGGTGCCGCAGACCGAGCGGCTCCGACCTTGGAGCACGGCATCGGTGACGAACCAGCGCAGGAGTGGCGGCACCAGCACGACGAGCAGCGCAACGGTGAGGAGCGTCACCAGCCCCCCGCGAAACGAGCCGAAGAGATTCGTCCGGATCCAGCGGCGAATGATCGCCGTTGCCGAAGCAAGCTGCGGGCTGGGGTGCCTTGGGACGACAGTGACGATGGAGGTCGTTTCGGCGCTCGGCATCGTGCTTCCTAACGTTCCTTAAGCGCGAACCGGGCGTTCAGCCGCGCGAGCCCCGCCGAGACCAAGAGATTGACAGCGAGGAAGACGCCCATGAGGATCACCATCACTTCGATCGCACGGCCCGACTGGTTGAGCACCGTGCCGGCGAAGATCTGAACGATCTCCGGATAGGCAATGGCCGCGCCGAGCGAGGAGCTTTTGATCAGGTTGAGATACTGGTTGGTCATCTGCGGGATCATGACTCTGAGCGCCTGCGGCAGAATGACCAGCCGGAGCGTCGGCCAAGGCTTCAGCCCCAGGCTGTAGGCCGCCTCGCGCTGGCCCTTGGCGACGCCCTCGACCGAACCCCTGACTATCTCAGCGATGAAGGCGGCACTGTAGAGCGAAAGCCCGGCCCAGAGCGCGACGAACTCCGGTGGCATCACCATTCCGCCCGTGAAGTTGAAACCTTTGAGCGTCGGAGCGCTCCAGCCCGACAAGCTCGCCACCAGTGCGGCAAAGAGGGTGGGCGGTACCAGCCAGAGCCAGCGCGTGCCCTTGCGCCGCATTGGCAGGAAGTGACACAGCAGCGGTACGAGGACGAGGCTCAGCACCAGGAGGGCAGCGATCAGGGGTGTCCTGTCGCCCGCCAGCGGATAGGGCAGGAACAGACCGCGGATATTGAGATAGAACAGGCCTCCCAAGGACAGGCTCTGGCGGGCCTGCGGCAAGAGCTGGAGCACGCCGACATACCAAAAGACGATCTGGAGGAGCTGCGGGGTGTTGCGGATCAGCTCGACGATGGCGCCCGAGGCGCTGCGCATCAGCCAGCTGGTAGAGAGACGCATCACCCCGAGCGCGAGGCCCAGGACAGTGGTGGTGACGACGCCGAGCGCGGAAACGAGCAGCGTATTTGAGAAGGCCGCGACCAACGCCATGGCGTAGCTGTCCGTCGGCCTGAAGTTTGTGATTTGGAACGGCATGGCGAAGCCGGCCGGGCGCCATAAAAAACTGAAGTCCAACTCCATGTTGCGGCGCGCGAGATGGCTCGCCGCATTGTGCCCGAACCAGATCAGGACGAGCAGGGCGATACCGAGGACCACGCCCTGCCAGAGCAGGGCGTGGGATGATTTCATGGGCCACAGCGCGGCGTTGCTGCCGGATGTGGTTTTGGTCCGAGCCATGCCGGCGATCTCACCGGAACGGAAGAGGATAGTGCAGGCCACCCTGCGACCAGAGATTGTTCAAGCCGCGCGGCAGGCCGAGCGCCTTGGGGCCGAAATGGACGTCGTAGATCTCGCCGTAATTGCCGACCGCCTTGATGGCCCTGTAAAAGCCCTCGTTGTCGATGCCCAGTTGTTTGCCGAAATCGCCCTCGAGCCCGAGCAGGCGGCGCACGAAGGGGTCCTCGGACTTCTTCTTCTCATCGACATTGGCCTTGGTGATTCCAAACTCCTCGGCGGTCTTCAGCGCCGTGTCGACCCAAAAGACGATGTCGGACCAGCGATAGTCGCCGTCGCGCGTATGGAGGCCGAGCGGTTCCTTGGAGATGACCTCGGGCATGATTATCCAGTCGTCCGGCACCTTCATGGTGGAGCGGGCGGCGGCGAGCGAGCCGGTATCGTCCGAATAGCCGTCGCAGCGACCGGCCTCTGCGGCGGCGAAGGCTTCCTCCGACTTCTCGAAGAGCAGCGAGTTGATCGTCGTGCCTTTGGAGCGGGCGAAGTCGGCGATGTTGAGTTCGAGCGTTGCGCCGGTGATCATGCAGATTGTGGAGCCGTTCAGCTCCGCTGCAGTCTTAACCCCCAGGCTCTTGCGCACCATGAAGCCCTGGCCGGCGTAGAAATTGACTGCGACCTCGGTCAGGCCGAGGCCGATGTCACGGGCGAAGGTCATGGTCGAGTCGCGGATCAGCACGTCGATCTCGCCGGACTGTAGCACTGTGAAGCGGACCTTGGCGGTGGTGCCAACATACTTTACCTTCTTCGGGTCGCCCAGAACCGCAGCGGCGAGCGCTTGGCAGTAGTCGACGTCGAAGCCTTTCCAGGCGCCCCCGGAATCCTGGTAGGCGAAGCCGGGAATGCCGCTGTCGACGCCGCAGACCAACTCGCCGCGCTTCTTGATGGCTTCGGCCGTCGGCCCCGGGGCCGGCAGCGTCTGGGCGGAGGCGGCCGTGCTCAGCAGCGCGGCGCCGAGGGCGGACAGCATCGTCTTGAAGATGGTCCGATCTGCTTTATTCACGGTGACGATCCTTCTTCTTCGGGACGGGCGGCTTCGTATCGAACCGGCTCGGCATGCCAGCCGTCCTTGCGCTTGGCCCAGTAGGTCTCGCGCAGCTTCTGGCTGATGGGGCCGGGACGATCGTTGTTGAGGATGCGACCGTCGAGGCGGCTCACCCCGATCGGGCCGCCGGCGGTCGAGGAGACGAGGATCTCGTCGGCGTTGCGCAGCTCCTCGACGGGCACGTCCCGAACCTCGCAGGGCAGTCCGAGTTGGGCGCAGAGCTCGATGACGGAGAGGCGCGTGATGCCGCCGAGAACGTTGCGGTCTGGCGTTACGACGACGCCCTCGGTGATGCAGAAGACGTTGTAGCCCGGCCCTTCCGTGACGTTGCCGGCGGCGTCGAGCAGGATCGGATTGTCCGCGCCCCTCTCGTCCGCCTCGAACAGGGCGGCCGTCATGTCGGCCCAGTGGAAGTTCTTCGCCCGGGCGTTGACGGAAGCCTCGGGGATGCGCGGGGTCGAGGCGACGATCATATGGGCGCCGCGCTCGATCACCTCCGGTTTCATCAGCCAGACAAAGGGAATGGCGTAGGCGCAGAGATACGGGCGCGCGTTCTTGGGGTGATATTGCGTGCCGGGGAGGGGGCGTCCACGCAGGCAATCCATGGCGACATAGGCCTCCCGGAGACCAGCCAGCGCCACGAGCTTGTGCAGGATGCGGCGAATCTCGTCGTCGCTCTCGCGCGGGATGAGCCGCATCGCTTCCATCGAGGTGCGGAAGCGCTTGAGATGGTCGTCAAGCCGAAAGAAATTCCCGTCCCAGACGCTAACCACGTCGTAGGTCACGTCCGAGCGGCGAAAGCCCCAGTCGGTGATCGGGATGCGGGCCTCGGCGATCGGCATATAGGCGCCGTCGATGAAGGCTGCGCCGCTCGCCCAGCGGGCGGCGTCGGTTGATGCGAAGGTGGAAGCGGTGACGTTCATCCTGGACCTCTTCGTCGCGGTTTCGGATCACGGGCAGCGAGCGGAATCCTCCGTCATGTGCCGGAGGGCCGCTGAAAAGTTTGGCAAAATTCGCGCCGCGCCCGGCTCCGGGCACGACGGCGATGTCAAGCGGTCGGCAGCTCGGCAAGCACGGCGTCGAGGCCAATCCTTATCCGGCGGTACATCTCATCGAGTTCTGCCTCGGTGATGATCAGCGGCGGCGACAGCACGAGGCAGCCTTGCAGCGGGCGCAGGACTACACCTGCGGCAAGCGCCGCGTCGTAGATCTGAGTTGCGATGCCGCCCGGTACCAGCGAGGGCGCGGCATCCGCACCACTCCCGGAGCCCGGCAGTGCGACCTGAATGGCCCCGGCGAGGCCGAGGGCCCGGGTGGACGTAACGAGAGGGTGATCTTCAAGCGCCGCGAGCCCCTTGGCGAAGACGGGCGCGACGGAGCCGATATGGCCGAGAATGTCGCGCCGCTCGAAGATGTCGAGAACCTTAAGCGCAACGGCCGCAGCGACCGGATGAGCGCCATAGGTCGATCCGTGGTTGAAGATGCCCGCTGTTTCCGAACCGGCCTCCAACTCGTTGTAAAATTCGTCCGACATCACCACGGCCGAGATCGGCTGATAGGCACCGGAAAGCTGCTTGGCCGTGCTGAGGCAGTCGGGCTGGAAATCGAAGTTCTGGCAGCCCCACATCGTGCCGGTGCGGCCGAAACCGGTCACGACCTCGTCGGAATACATCCGGATGCCGTAGTCAACGAGCAGAGCTTTAATCTTGGGGAAATAGCCGCGCGGCGGCGGGAACATGCCTGCCGAGACCGAGAGCGGTTCGGCGATGAAGGCCGCGACGGTCTCGGGCCCCGCCGCCTCGATGGCGTCGCGGATCTCAACGACGAGGCGATCCGCATATTGGTCTTCCGTCTCACCGGGCAGTGCGCCGCGCGGCCAAGTCGGGTGCGTGACGTGGATTACGTCGTCGGTGGGAACGCCGAAGGCCTCCTGCACCGCGGCGCCGCCGCCAAGTGCCGTCGTAAAGATAGTGCCGCCATGATAGCTCGCGCGACGCGAGATGACTTTGCGCCGCTTGGGCTCGCCGGCCACGCGATTGGCATACCAAGTGAACTTGACGAGCTGGTCGTTTGCCTCTGAGCCAGTCGTGGCGAACATGACATGGGCGTTCGGAATAGGCGCGGCGCGCGTCAGGCGCTCGGCGAGCTCCATTACGACGGGAACGGTCCTGTGGATGCCCGACGGGTACATCGGCAGCGCGCGGAGCTGAGCGATAGCGGCCTCGATGAGCTCCTCGTCGCTGAAGCCCAAGCCCACGCAATAGAAGGTCGAGACGGCCTCGATATAGTCCTTGCCGTCCTCGTCATAGGTGAAGACGCCCTTGCCACGGGTGAAGACCAGCGGCCGCTCCTCGCGCAGTTTTTTGAGGTTCGAGAAGGGCAGCAGCAGCATGTCGGAGTGATGATTGGAAAGGCGTGCGGCGATGTTCATGACATGCAGCTTCCTGTGATCACAGTTGACAATTAAGAACTATATGGCAATGACGATCCGCGTCAATCTCGCTCCAGATGATAAAGTATGCGGTGATTGGGCATGAAATGTGCAGCGTCCGTCTATGCTCTCGGGTGTCCATATGCATGCTGTGATCACGCCGTTGAAGCAAGAATGGGGTGATTTCCGTGGCCGCTCGCCTGCCGCATTCCCAGGTTGAGACGTCTCCGGAGCCCGATCAGGCGAGCGGGTACATGATCGAGCGCGATGGCGCAAAGAACGCCAACACGCTCTCGATCCAGGTCTATGAGGGCTTGCGGCAGAGATTGCTCTCGGGTGGACTCTATCCCGGCGCCAAACTCTCGCTGCGGTCGCTTGCGACCGGCTTCGGCACCAGCATGCAACCCGTTCGCGATGCAGTGTCTTCGCTGGTGGCCGAGGAGGCGCTCGAGATAACGCCGGCGCGCGGGATCCAGGTCCCGGCGCTCGACCGGACTGTCTGCGACGACATCTGGCTGCTGCGCTCACTGACCGAGGGCGAGGCGGCGGCGCGTTTCGCCCAGCGCGCGCAAGAGGCGGATTTCCAGGCGTTGCAGGGGCTGACCGAGGCTGTACGCAGCGCCTACCGCGGGGGAAGTGTGGGCGAGCACATGCTCGCTTTCCACGATTGGTCCTTTTTCATCGCGGAGCGCTGCGGTTCGGCGATGCTGGCGGCGCTGATCCGGCGGCTGCGCGTCCGCAATGCGCCGATCATCGCGTTCTGCCTCAGCGTGAAAGTCCACGAGGAGCCCGACTTCATGGAGTTCTCGACGCATGTCATGGAAGAACTGGCGCTGGCGGTCCATACGCGCGATCCCGGTCGCATCCGCGACCTGCGCCGCGTCGATATCCTGACCTATCAGCGCTACCTGTACGCCCGCCTCGGCTGGACGCTGTAGCAAACGACTTTCGAACCGGATCGAACCTATTCCTATTTGCCGGTCCACGTCGCCGCAGGCCTCGCCGCCGCGGCAAGTCCTCCGTGACGAACTCGGTCCGCTCGGCAAGGGGGGGCCTGATACGCGTCTGTGGTCCGATTGCCCTCAACAACGCCTTCGATGCGGGGAGGCACGTACAGATCAGCGGCGCTCAGGCCCGACTTCTCGTCGAACTCTGCGCGAGAGAGGGGAGGTCTCGATCGGTATCGCGGAAGTACCTTCTGATGGGGCCAATTCCCGGTCTATAAGTGGCGCCTGATTATCGAGCTTTGGGCCGAACCAAGCGAACAACAGGTCCAGAAAATTGACATTGCGACAAGCCAGATTCGATGCGCGAATTTCCCGTTGGCCAGACGGGTTCTCTCGTTATGAGGAGAACTAAATTGGCAGCCGCGAGGACTCAGGCGAAGCACTGACCGGGATGCGAGGGCCGGCCGCGGTTCGAAGCAAAACCACGGACATGGCGCATGACCTCGCTCGCCAGGTCCGCGAGCAGGCCATATTCGTTGAGCGGGATCCGCTGAAAGCTTCTCCACAGCTCAAGTCGGCGCATAGCTCTGTTGATGATACTCACCGAATGCGCTTTGATATCCCGTACGCAATGACGGGGCTGACATGAAGATCGGCGATCGTTTGAGAGAACTCCGCCAGAGCCGAAAGCTGACCGTCCGAGCCGTCGCCTTGCGCTCGGGCGTCTCCCACTCCTCGATCTCGCTGATCGAGCGGGATTTGATCAGCCCCTCCCTCAACACGCTGCATGCGGTCCTCGACGCACTAGGGACGACCCTCTCGGGGTTCTTTCTCGATTTTCATGCGGTTTCGCCCACGGATCCGTTTTGCCGCGCAGCGGATATGGCTGAAATCGGCCGGGCGGATGCCATTTCCTATCGCGTGATCGGAGCAGGTTACCCTAACCGCTCAATGCTGATGCTCCATGAAACCTATCCTCGGGGAGCCGATACCGGCGAAGCCTTCGTTCATTCGGCCCAGGAAGGCGGCCTCGTCATCCGCGGCGCGGTCGAGGTCACGGTGTCGGGCCGGACAGCGCTTCTGCAGCCCGGCGATGGTTATTATTTCGATAGCCGCGAGCCGCATCGTTTCCGCAACGCCGCGGACGAGCCGAGCGAGATCGTGAGCGCCATCACGCCCCCAACATATTAGACGTGTTCCTGAAAGGCGTTTACCGGAGAAGCACTCCGGACCTGATGGAAATATCGTCGATCGTGGGAGCAATACCCGAGCGTGATGATGACCCAGACGAGAGTGTTCAGGTGTCTGTGGCGGCGTTGTCTGCAGGGCGGGCGGGCATGATCCAGCCCGCCCTCAGCTACCAAGCGCCATCGATTTCCACCTGCTTTCATTGCTCATGCGGTTTAGTAGAACGCTGGGGCCATATACTGCCTACACTTCAAGGACGTGGTCGGCTCGTCCCCATTCGCGAACGGAACGAGGGCAAAGCAATGTTTCTCGACCAGCGCCACGACCTTGTCGGCCATGACCGGATCGTCGACATCGACGTCGCCGCCGCGCAAAGTATCGCAGCGAAGTGGCGGCTCACACGGAGATTGCTCCGCCTGCAGCTGGGTTGCCATCAGATCGCTCACGCGATCGCCGTTTCTGTCACCCGCTCGTTGGCGACGGTCGCTTGGCTGCATCGTCCTGTACCGCCCTGACGCGGCAACGGCGGTCGTCGAAACCGATCGCGCTCGGCCTGCCGGCGGCGCCTGCGGCTCCGTGAGAACCTCCGCTTGCTCGAGGGCGAAACTGGTCCGCGCCAGCTGCTGAAATTTCCTTTCGGCGGGTGCGGCCAGCTAGTTCCTGCTAGAATTGCGCACCGTTCGCGCGTGTCGCGCGCAGGCGCGGGAGAGCATACGATGAAGCGTTGGAACCTCGCCAAATGCCCGAAAATTTGGCGCAAAGGGTGCCCTCTTCTAGATGTGTAGTCCCGAAATCTGATGGTGCATCATCGATCCTGAGTCGTCAGGAGGAGGATGCATTATGGGAAGCGTTCTTCATGGCAGCGCCCGCACGACGGCGCGTGTTCGAGCCGAGCTCCAAGGGTCGAAAGAGAGCAGCCGG
>NZ_JBFTKS010000051.1:0-25153 GCF_056396065.1 Allobosea sp. 05T433
CTCGTCGCCGCCCTCGGCGACCGCAAGCTCCAGCCCGGAATGCCGGTCGAGGTCTTCATCACCACCGAGGAACGCACCGCGCTCTCGTTCCTGACGAAACCCTTCGCAGACCACGCCAACAGGATCTTCAAGGAGAGGTGAGGCGACCGCTGCACCTCATGTTCGAATCATCGAATGGGAGGGGATCCGGCAGCCGACCAGCGCCGCTCCAACATGGAGCGCCCCACCATCTCGCAAAGGGTTTTGACTGAGCGACCATCTCATTCGACTTGCAGCGGTAAAGTAGAGAGGGGGAGGAGCCATGCCGGATCGTTCGCTCGCAATCGTCGATGATCACCCGGTGCTGATGGAGGGGATCGCCGCCCTGCTGAAACGATGGGGCGGTTTTACGCTCGCCGCGACCGGGAATGTCGCGGACGATATGGTGTCGATCACCAGGAGCCATCGGCCCGATGACATGATCGTCGATCCCGGCATGGCGGGGGATATCTATCGGGCGATCTCGGACGCGTTGAGGATCGCTCCCACCATGAAGATCGTTGTGTTCACGGCCTCGGCCAGCACGGATGATGCGATCAGGGCTCTTGATGCCGGGGCGAAGGGCTACGTCCTAAAGAGCGGCCCGGGAGACGACCTCATTCAAGCCCTTCAGGCCGCGCAACGCAACGACGTCTATGTCAGTCCCTCGTTCGCGAGCAAACTAATCTGCGCCTTGAAGGACAAGTCTCTCGAACGACAGAAGGCGGCCTGCAACAGGCTCAGCGTCCGGGAGGAGCAGATTGTCAAACTGCTGCTTTGCGGAAAGATGAACAGCGAGATCGCCCGCGAGCTTTCGCTCAGCACCAAGACCATCAAGGCGCACATGACCGGCCTGATGGCAAAGCTGAATGCCCGTAATCGTCTGGAGGCGGTCATCGCCGCGCAAAAGCTGGCTGCGGCGACGAGCATCCCGGTTGCCACAAGGTTCCGCCCCTGAAAGACGAGTCGAGGATCGCGCCAAAGACGAAGATCATCGTGTTCACGGCCTCGGCCAGCACGGCTGAGGCGATCAAATCTCTCGACGCCGCGGAGCTAAATCTGCATGCGTGAAGAGCGACCAGACCGCAGACGGAACCGCGCGCTATCTAATGTAAGTCGGCGCTCGATGGTGCTGAGTTCGGAGGCAGATTATATCCGCGCCTGCTCTCGGGCTCGCGACCTCCATTCCGCTGCCCGTCATCCAATGGCCGAGGTGAAGCTTGAGAATTTGGCTCTCGCCATTTTGACCTGGGAACTTAAAGGCGGCCCGCCAAACGGCACCTGAGCGTCCGCCAGCCCGGCGAAACTCTCCCGACCCCGAGGCAGCGCCGGCTGGCCCAACGGATCGACGAGGACAACCAGTAGACAAGCGCTTGTTCCGGCGCTTCCCACAGCGCCAGTACCGGGTGCGTCGAGCGTCCGAGGCCGAGATCGAACAGGGCGGCATGCTCGCCCACCGCGCCGCGACCGGCGACCACCTCTACATCATCGGCAAGCACCTTGGCCGCGGGGCCATGGAGGCCGGATCGAGGCTCAAGCCTCGCTGGCCCGAATTGGGGTCAGAACAAGAGCTGCTCAAAATCGTACGCTACTCTAGGCGGGAGCTGGTGACGAGCGGAGGAAATCGGCTGCATGCCACTATCCTACCGTGGCAGGCTCAGATCGCACCATTCCCGGGACAATGCTCGCTGGCCATACGGTTGCAGTTACCCGTTCGCAGGCTCAGTATGATCCGCTCTGCCTGCCAGTCGATGCGGGGGCTGCGATACCCGTTGGGCGGCCGGCACGGTGTAGGTGACGAGGGGCGCGGATGAGTGTGGGCGACCCAGCGTATCCAAGCCCTATTGCCGAGAACGATGGACCCGGCCGTGATGCCAGCGATTATGACGGCTTCCCGTATCTCTCGCTGCCGATCGCCTACACCCATCCCGCGACGCTCGGCGCGCTTGCGACCCTCCATGGTCTCGACGCTCCTGCGGCTGAGCCCGCGCGCGTGCTGGAACTCGGCGGTGCGTCGGGGGGGAATCTCATCCCGATGGCCGCGCGTTTCCCCCGCTCCCGCTTCGTCGGGATCGATCTGTCCTCACGGCAGATCGCGGACGGGCGACGCAGGATCGCTGGGCTGGGCCTTGGCAATATCGAGCTGATCGAGGCCGATCTCGCCAATACCGGCAGCGCCCGCGGGCATTTTGACTATGTGATTTGCCACGGTGTCTTCAGCTGGGTCCCGGGGCATGTGCAGGATGCGATCCTGCGCGTGATCGAGGCGTCGCTTGCCGATAACGGCATCGCGGCCGTTAGCTACAATGTTCTGCCGGGCTGGCATCTGCGCAGCCCCGTCCGCGACATCCTGCGCAGCCAGGTCGGCAGCACGGGCACGCCGCGGGAGCGCGTCGAGCGGGCGCGCGCGGTCCTCGAGACCCTGCAGACGGCGACCGCAGGAGGTTTCGCCTTCGGTCAGATCATTCGCGCGGAAGCGGCCCGCCTGCTGCGGATGCCGGGCTCCTATGTGCTCGGCGAGTTCCTGACCGAACATAACGCACCCTGCTCGTTCGGCGACTTTATGGAGCGGGCGGGCAGGCACGGCCTGAGCTTCCTGTGTGAAGCCGACCTGGATGCCGATGCCCGCGAATTGCTGGCGCCGGGCATGCGGCGCAGGATTGCGGAACTGGCGGTGCAGGACCCAATGGCGGCGGCGGCGCTGCTCGACCAGTATGGCGGCAGGCCGTTCCGGCGCTCGCTGCTCGTCAAGGCAAGCGCGGCCCGCGCGATCCACGCGCCGAAGCCGGCCGATCTCCGCCACCTCCATGTTTCGATGCGGCTCGAGCGGACGCCGCCAGCACCCGGCGAGACGGCATCGTTCAAGGATGCGCGCGGGCGCCGGCTGGGAACAAGGGGCGCGGCGGTCGCGCACGCGATGTCGCGCTTGGCCGACGCATGGCCGGGCACGCTCCCGGTCGCGGAACTCGCTTCCGGGCAGGAGGGCCCCCGGGTCGCGCGCGTGCTCATGAGCCTCATCCATGAAGGCCGGGCCGAGCCCTCCTTGTTGGCGCTCTGCGTCGGTCGGAAAGATGCCGCACGCCCCGTCGCCTGGCCGCTGGCGCGAGCGGAGGCTGCCTTCGGGCTTCCGTCCGTGACCGGATTGCGCCACGTCGCGGTTCACCTATCGAAAATGGGACGTGCGATCACCGCACGGCTGGACGGCACGATGGACAGGGCCGTGCTGGCCCAATGGCTGGCCGGCGAGATCGCCGCCGATCGGGGCCGGTTTCACGAAACGGAGGGGCCTGCATCGTGGCGGGATGAGCAGGCGTTGCTTGCGATCGCCCGCCGGCATGTCGACGAAACGATCGGCCATCTCGCCAGCGGCGCAGTACTCCTGCCGGAGCCGCGATAGGAGGCGAGCAGGAGGCACCGCCGCGCAGCGGCGGGCAGCGCGAGGATGGCTCCATCGCGCTACCCGCTCTCTGTTCACAGAATGAAGTCGCCGGCGGCGAGACTGTGAAGCCCCGCGAGCTTGATTTCCATTTCGATCGTGCCGACATTGTTGTTCGTGTTGAGCTGGACGACCGTGTCGCCGCCGCTTTGGATGACGCGCACCTGCCCTGCGGCGGAAAAGGCGGCGCTACCGATGAAGGTGAAGGCCTGGTTTCCGCCAGAGCCGGTGTTGGCATCGATTGCCGAGAGATCGATGATGTCGCCACCAGCGACGCCGGCCCCCTCGAAATCGGTGATCACATCATTGTTGCCGACCCCTACGCCGGACTCGTTGGTCGTGTTGAAGAGGAAGGTGTCGCTGCCTGCTCCGCCGGTCATGACATCATTGCCTGCGCCGCCGGTGAGGGTGTTGTTGCCGCCGTTGCCGACGATGACGTTGGCGGCGTTGTTTCCTGTTCCGCTGATATTGCCGTTCCCGGTCAGGGTGAGGTTCTCGAAGTTGTTGGCAAGCGTGAAGGTGACGGAACTCCGCACCGTGTCCGTGCCTTGGTTGGCAGCTTCCGTGAGGGTGTCGTTGCCATCGGTGATGTAGATATCGTCGCCCGCGCCGCCGATCATCGTGTCGGTACCGCCGCCTCCGTTGAGCGTGTCGTTGCCAAGGCCGCCATTCAGGGTGTTGTTCCCGCCATTGCCCGTCAAACTATCGTCGCCACTGCCTCCGGTGACGTTCTCGATATTGGCGATCGAGGTGAAGCCGGAGGCGTTCCCCGCTCCGAGATTGACGGTTACGGCGGCAGTCGTCCCAGCATAGGACAAGGTGTCGCCCGACCCGCTATTGGATCCGAGATCCGCGGTGACCTGCTCGATGCTGGTGATGGTTCCGCCCTCGAAGGCGGTCAGCGTGGTGCCGCTGAAAACGACATTGAGCGTGTCGGACGCGTTGGTGCCGGTGATGATAAGCTTGTCGGTGTCCGCGCCGCCATCGACCGCATCGGCACCATGACCGATGGTGTAGATGAAGCTGTCATTTCCAGCGTCGCCGAACAGCGCATCGTTGCCGGTGCCGCCAGTGATAATGTCATCGCCCGAGCCACCATGGACGGTGTCGATGCCGGCGCCGGCATCGATGATGTCGTTGCCGCCCTGGCCGTCGATGACATTCACGCCGCCATTGACGGTGATGGTGTCGGCGCCCTGGCTACCGATGATATTCTCGATGCCGCTCAACGTGTCGTTGCCGATCTGACTGCTCGTTGCGCTGCTGGTCGTGACGACGGCCCCGGCAGAGGTTGCAGACAGGTCGTAGGTGTCGATGCCGGCGCCGCCGGCATAATTGTCGTTGCCGTCGTTGACTGTGGCAATGAAGAGATCGTCGCCGACACCGCCGGTGAGGGCATTGGCGTTGGCATCGCCGGTCAGAATGTCGTTGCCCGACCCGCCGGTCACGTTCTCGATCGACACGTATTTGTCGCCGACGGCGATGCCGGTGTTCTTGGTCGGATCAAGAAGGTTCACCGCGACGCCTGACGCGTCGTTGGCATAGGATACGGTATCGACACCGCTGAGGCCGAGGAAGGTCCGGTTGTGCCCATTGGCGAACAAGCCGGCCGGGACGTCTCCCGACAAGGTGTTGCCGTTACCGTTCCCAACCACGAAGGTCTCTGGAGAGATCATTGCCGCGGGGGTGTTGGCCGGATTGTTCGCCCCGAACACGTCACTATAGCTGGCCGTAAGCCGGACCGTCTGGTTTGCGATCGTGAGCGACGGCGCCGTGCCGGCCGCGCCCGTGATGTTGACCCAGGCGGTGCCGTTCCATTGCTGCCACTGGAAGGGGGCTGCGGTGCCGGGCGGATTGATGCCGGCAATCCGGCCCGTGGGGTTGGCTGCTGTGATCAGGTCGGGATCGGCGAGCGTGTCAGTGCCGGCAAGCACTGCGTTGGCCGTATTGGCGCTGAAGCCGCCGACATGGACTGCTCCCGAGGCCGCCTCGTTGACGTTCTCGATCCGGACGATCTCGGTCTGGATCGTTGTCTGGTCACCATCGCTCACCTGCAATTGGATCGTGAAGGTGATCTCGGTGCCGGCGGCGTTGATCGAGGCATTGGGATTGCCGCCGAGCTGCTGCTTGATCGCCTCAAAGTCGGGAGCCTGATTGAACACCAGCGTCGCAGCGCTGGTGACGCCGGCTGCCGTGACCGTGTCGGTCGTGGCTCCGATCTTGAACAGCCCCTGTGTGAGCGCGTCGCCGTTGACGATGCTCCATGCCAGCGGGGCAGCGACCTGGTGGTTGGCGATCTGGAATGCAGTCAGGGTATCTGTCGCGCTCAGGCCGGCGACGAGCGTACCCGCAGGCGTGCTGAGATTCTGCGCTGCGATGACGGCCGCCGTCGTGAACTCGTTGAACTGGGCATTGACGGGATTGCTGCCGAAGACCGGTGTGCCATTGCTGCGGCCGAGCACATCGATCGTGAAGTCATTGGTGACTGCGAGTCCCTGTGGGTCGGTTGCCGTGATGCGCACCGTGATGCCGCCCGTGAAGCCTGCCGGCGGCGTGCCGGTGATATGACCGTCCGTGACAGCGCCGGTCGCGTCCCGATCGACCGTGAAGGCGAGGCCCATGAACGATGTCGCGTTCGTGATGGGGTGCGCGGCGCCGTTGGCATCGACGATGGCGGCCGTATAGGTGAGCGCCGTCGCGGCCGTCTCCCGATCGCCGAAGACCGTCGTCAGTGGCAGGAACATGTTGGTAATCGGCTTATCCTGTACTGCTGCCGTATTGGGCAGCCCGACGAGCTCCTGCTGCGCCACGACGAATGGCGCGGTGTTTGCGGCAAGCGGATCGGGAACCAGAACAGCCGTGGGCGCCGAGACAACGCGCTCGACAAAGCCAGACTGAGCCGCCGGGTCGGCATAGGTCACGACGACACGAAGCTGTTGGCCGAGGAAGAAGTCGGTCGGCGTAAAGGTCGCCGTGGTGGCGCCGTTGGGGTCGAGCGCCGGATCGGCGATGTTGACCCATTCGCCGCGCGCAATGTTCAGGTACTGCCACTGGAAGGAGAGCGGATTGGTGATTGTGCCGCCGGCGAAGTCGAAATCCACCAGGTTCGTCACATCGGTGGTCAGCGCGCTGTTCACCTGCGGGGCGGCCAGCCCAGCGGCAAGTATGACCTGGAGGGCGGCTCCTCCGACCGAGGGGTTGGCTTGCGGAATATGATTGTGCGTCGCCACGGCGAAGTCGATTTGCGACACGTCGATCGTCGTGTCGGCAAATTGCAGCCGCTCGATATTGCGCAGCCGGTCGGTGCCGTCGCGCCCGGCCACGCTGTCCACGACAGTGATGAAGCCCTCGGCGTCCTCATTGCCGTCGATCGTGTAGTCGGAGGCGTTTCCGGTGAACACGGCCGTGTCGATGTTGCCCGGTGTCGTGTCATAGCGGATCTCGCGCAGGATCTGGCTGCCGAGGCCGACAACGCCCGCAGCGTTCGGCAAGAGCTCGACATGCAGCCAGGCGTCGCCGTCGATGACATCGTCGCCCCTGCCGCCCTCGATGATGTCGTTGCCGCCGCCGCCGAGGACGATATTGCCGGTGATGCTCACCGCCGTGCCGGGCTTGAAGAATGCCCCTTCGGTCGTGCCGTTGACGAAGGACAACTCCGGGTTGCCGAAGCCGTCCACGGGGCCGTCTGCCAGCCCCTTGATCAGGCTGGGATTGTTCAGCTGGTTCTTGGCGAGCGGCACGATCGGTGCGCGCGCATTATTGTCCGCGGTCAGGATGTCGTCGAAGCGGGAGCCGCTCAGGCCTTCGGTCTGGGTGAAGATGTCGCGGATGCCATCGGCGCCGAGAGGTGCGTCGGGCGCAATGAACTCCTTGATGCTCATGTCGACGGCGACGGACTGCGTCTCCCTCTCGAACGAGGCCCAGTCGAAGCCGAGGCCGCCGAGGAATTTGTCGAAGCCGCCGACGCCAAGCATGATGTCGTCGCCGCTGAAGCCCTTCATCACGGTGCCGACGCCGCCGATCAGGACGTCGTCACCGGCATAGAGCGGGAATTGCCCGGTCGGTGCACCGACGTCGCCGACGAGCACATCGCCGCCGTCGGGGCCGCCATCGATCCAGTCGTCGCCTTCGTCGCCCTGAATCTCCTCGCCGCCCTCGCCGCCATAGATGATGTCGTTGCCCGATCCGCCGACGATGTCGTCGACACCCTGGTTGCCGTAGATCAGGTCGTTGCCGGCGCCGCCGAAGATCAGATCGTCGCCCTTGCTGCCATAGATGGTGTCGTCGCCGCCATCACCGTGGAACGATGAGCCGATGGAGCTGTTGGTGCTGCTCAGGATGTCGTTGCCGTCGCCGCCGAATAGATTGTCGTTGCCGCCGCCACCATCGATGATGTCGTCGCCGGCATCGCCCCAGACCGTGTCGTCATCTGCCTGGCCAGCCATCAGCCGATCATTCGCCGAGGTGCCGCCGAGCACCATCGTGTTGCCGAAGAAGTTGTCTTCGCCGAGGAAGTGGACGGTCCCGTCGCCCTGGATCTCGACCAGTGGGTGCAACTGCCCGTCCGTGCCGGTGAAGGATGGTATCGCCGGACCGACCGCGAAGATCGGGTTGTTGTGGCTGTCGACCGCAACGCTGCCATCGCCATTGTGCTGATAGAAGTCCGTAGCCTCGATCTTGTATTCCGGCGTCAGGAAGATGCTGGCCGATATGTGGTGCACGCCGGTGGCGTTCATCACCATCTCGGCGAAGGAATTGTTCTCGATCTGGTCGGAGAACTGCATGCCCTCGATGCGCGGCAGATAGTAGAGCCGGTCGGCATCCTGCAGGTTTTCCATCTGCAGCTTGAAGACATAGTCGAACGTCGTGCCGAGCAGGCCGCCATGCAGGTTCTGCTTCTCGGCCAGACCGCCGATCCACAGATCGACCGCGTCGAGGCCGGTGACCGAGCCTGTGCTGTAGTGCGGCGGCGTCTGATCGAGCATGGGCTGATGTGTGACCGGGTCGATCTGAGCCGAGCCGGTGATCGGGTCGATCAACGCGCCATGATAGGCGCGCGGGTCATTGACGTTGTTCGCGTAGATGCCGGTGCTGTGCATGAAGTCATAGGCATCGGTGCCGCGGTTGGCTTCGTCCTCGCCGGCGCTGACGAGCGCCAATGCAGCCGCACGCTTGTCGGCGAGGGTCGTAGCGTTGGCGATGCTCGGGTGGGTGCCGTAGGCTGCGACGAAGTTGATCAGGGACGCAGGGTGCTTCAGGAACTGGCCGAACTCGTGCCAGCTCTCGTATGGCTTCAGGGACGCGTCGTTGGTCTCGCTATAGAGTTCGTTGCGAACCAGGTTGATCCCCGGCACGCCCTCGGACCGGCCGCGCGCGATATTGAGCGAGGCAAGGTCGAGCGGCAGGCCGAGCAGGTTGTTGCGCAACGTACCGGTGACGAACTCGTCGATCTCGTTGCCGACCTGGGCCATGGAGCCGAGAGCAAGCTGGCCGGATGCGTCGGCGCCTCCATTCAGATAGGCAAGCGGGTTGGTGAAGGCGGTCAGCAGGGCGATATTGCTCGAAACCTGATTGCCATTGCCGTCGAGCAGGATCGGGTTCCCGTTGGCATCGAGCTCAGGCGTGCCGTTCAGGGGATCGCCGTCAGCGCCATGATGCAGCGAATAGCGCTGCAGGTTTTCGTCCAGCATCGAGTGGCCGAAGCGATAGACGGTATGGGCGAACTCGGCGAACACCGCCGGGTCGAGATGGATGTTGGTATCGCCGGAGACATGGATGTCGGGCGCGATCTTGCGTGCGAATTCCTCGAAGACGAGGTGCTGGTACTGTGTTTCGGTGCCGAAGCGGGCGACCTGGAACAGGCGCTCGCCATTCCACTCGGTGGCCGTGATCTGATGCGCTGCGCCACCGGCGCCAGGAGCGAGGTTGACGCCCGGAAGAACCCATTCCGATGCGAATGAGGTATCGCCCTTGTCGAGCTGTGCCTGGATGAAGGCCTTGGTTTGCTCGACCAGCCGATTATGCTCGGAATGGAAGACGTCATGTACGGCGGTGAGGCCGATATTCTCGTTCACGCGGCCGTCGCCTGCGATGTAGTGCGCGTCGAGGAGTTCGTTGTCGTAGACCAGATTCTGGCCCGTGGCCGGATCGACCGGGGGCGCATTGCCAGCGACGCCGTCGCCGTCCGCGGTGAGAGCCTGGCCGAAATCGTTGAACGGGCTGGCATTGTGGGCCATGTCGTTGATGAAGGCGACGCCGGCGCCGACATACTGCGTCGACAGCGTCGCGTTCGGCGGGGCTGCAAGGTCAGCCGGCACCGCGATATGGTCGATGTCGAGGCCGGCTGCGGTGCCCTCGACGGTCCGCTCGGCGAGCAACGTCGTGATATGGGTCGTGCTGTCGGTGGCGAGCACCTGATAGACGACCTGTGCAAAGCCGTTGGGGCCGCGGATGACGTTGCCATAGGCGTCGGCCTGGACGAGCGGCACGCTGACCACGTCGTAATCCGACAATTTGAGCCCAAGATTATCGAGCGCGTTCTTCTTGACGTCGGCCCAGGTCGGCATGTGGTGCGAGAGGTCGGTGGTCGCCGCCGTCGCGTCGGCATTCCCGGTCTGGGTCGCTCCGGCCTGGTTGACATGGTCGAGCATCCGTCCGGTCGAATGGATGTTCGGCGCCTGGCCAGCATCTGCGACGTTGATGTACTCGCGCAGGAACACCTGATGCGAGGGATGCGAGGAATAGGTCTGGCTCTGGTCGACCGGCGGCGTGATCGCGTTGGTGGTTTCGTGCGTGAAGGTGTCGTCCGACGTGCCGACGATCCCGTCGGCGCCGGCGGTG
This sequence comes from Allobosea sp. 05T433, assembly GCF_056396065.1. Classification (NCBI taxonomy): domain Bacteria; kingdom Pseudomonadati; phylum Pseudomonadota; class Alphaproteobacteria; order Hyphomicrobiales; family Alloboseaceae; genus Allobosea; species Allobosea sp. 05T433. The sequence goes on from NZ_JBFTKS010000051.1 coordinate 10,295, forward strand.
CGCTCGATCATGGTTCCGCGCGTCAGCACCATGAAATTGGTCGGGCTGCCAGCCTTGTAGAGCGGGTCGTCCGGCAGCAGCGGGATGATGACGCTGCCATTGCCGCCCTTGTTGACGAGGTCGAGGCCATGGTCGAAGAACTGGCCGAACAGCGTGAACCAGGTGTTGAACGGCGCTGAAATGCCACCATCCGGCGTCACGTTCGGGATGGAGTAGTTCGGCAGTCCGGTGGTCGGGTCAAAGCCGTCGAGGGCCGCGACCTTGTTCGGGTCCTGCACCGCCGGCATCACCGTCGCCTGCGACGTGGCAGCCTCGAGTGCGGCAGGATTGGCGGCGCTCTGATCCACGATCAGGTTGCTGATCATGCGCGGGTTGGAATCATAGACGCTGCCATGCGTCTGCGCATAGCTCGTGAGGTTGAGGCCGGGCGCGAAGGGGTTGTCCTGGGCGAGGCCCAGCACCGGGGTCGTCAGTCGCAGGAATGACTGGTCCGAGGCGCCGAACGTGCCCTGGCCGGACACCGCGCTATTGTTGGTTGCGGCGACCTCGCGCAGCCCGAAGGCAAGATGCGGATTGACCGGTGGCTGATGGGCCTCGGCCATCTTGATATTGTTCAGGATCCAGTCGAGATCGACGCGGTCGAAGCTCACCCCCATCGGATCCGCTGCCGGTGCAGCAGGGGACGCGGCCGCGGTGACGGCGGCGGCTGGATCGTTGGCGACATTCCCGGTGGTGTTGAGAACGTTGATGGCGAAGTCGGCCGTCGAGGTATGCGCGGGCAGGACCACGCCCGCCGGCGTCGTGATCGCATCATCCGTGGCATAGAACCGGAGGTCGATCGCTCCGTTGAAGCCGACCGGAAGTTGGCCGGTGATGGTGGCACCGGTGATGCCGGTCGCGTCGGACTGAAGCGTGAAGCGGAGACCGAATGCAGCCGCCGAGCCATCGAGAATCTGGCCATTGGCGAGCGTCGCGGCAAAGTGGAGCGCGGTGTTCGCCGTATGGTCGTCGGTCCAGAAATTCGTGATCGGAACGAAGACGTTGATCTTCTCGCCCTGATAGGCATCGACATTGTCCACGAGTTGGACGACGCGCTGGTTCTGCGTCGGCCCGAAGTTCTTGCCGGGATCCGCGGCGAGCAGGGGTGTCGGCGCACTCGTCACCGTCTCGGTGTAGCCATGCGCGTCCGTATAGGTGGCCTTCAGGCGGATCTGCAGACCCTCCTCGAAGCTGCCGGGAACCAGGGCGTTGGGATTCGTCGCGCCCGTGATGTTGATCCACTCGGCGCGGATCAGGTCCTGATACTGCCATTGGTAGGAGATCGGGGTGGTGATGATACCGCCTGCGAAGTCTGCATCCTTGATCACGCCGGCCGTGGCGAAGTTCGAGGACAGGGTGTCTTCAACGGCAGGTGCCGCGATGTTGCCGGTTCGATCGGTGACGGTGAGCGTGCTGACCGGGATGTGGTTGCGGCCACCGGAGACGTCGACGGTGACATCGGCGAACTCGAGCCGCTCGATATTGCGCAGGCGATCGGTGCCGTCATCGACTGCGTTCTTCGTCGCAGCGACGGCGCCGGCGGGCGTATGCGCTACCGTGACGAAGCCCTGCGCATCGGGTGCGAGCTGGATCGCGCCGCTCGCCAGCCCCGCGATTGTTGCTGCATCCAGCTGGCGGACCACAGTTGCGCCCGCGGCCCCGCGCACCGTGATCGTGTAATTGCTTGCGTTGTCGCTGTAGACGGCCGTGTCGACGTTGTTGGGGTGTGTGTCGTCGTAGCGGATCTCGCGCAGGATCTGACTGCCCGCGCCGATCACACCCTGGGCATTCGGCTGCAATGCGACATGCAACCAGGCATCGCCGTCGATGATGTCGTCGCCGCCACCGCCCGTGATGCGGTCGTTGCCAGCGCCGCCGAGCAGGATGTCGCCACCGGCGAAGCCGAGGGCGCTGTTGGGGCCGCCGGCGCCCGGTGCGAAGAAGGAGCCCTCGAGGGTTCCGTTGTGATTGGTGTAGGTCTTGCCGGCGGCGTCGGCCGGCGTGTCGGCAAGCCCCAGGATCAGGTTCGGATTGAGCAGCGCATCCTTGGCGGCCGCCCGCACCGCCCGCGGGTCATTGGCGCCGAGGATCTCGTCGTCGAACTGCGAGCCGCTGACGCCCTCGGTATGACTGAACACATCGCGAATGCCGTCGCCGCCCAACGGATTGATCGGCGAGATGAACTCGCGCCGCTTCATGTCGACGCTGACGGCCTGCGTCTCGAGCTCGAAGGAGGCCCAGTCGAAGCCGGTGCCGCCGAGGAACTTATCGAAGCCGCCGACGCCGAGCATGATGTCGTCGCCGCCGAAACCCTTCATGACGGTGCCGACACCGCCGATCAGCACATCGTTGCCGGTATAAAGCGGCGTCTCGCCGGTTGGCGCGCCGACATCGCCGATGAGCACGTCGCCGCCATCCTTGCCGCCGTCGATCCAGTCATCGCCCTGATCGCCTTGAACCTCTTCGCCGCCTTCGCCGGCCAGGATGATGTCGTTGCCCGCGCCGCCTACGACGTCGTCAATGCCGCCGCCCGAGGAAATGTAGTCGTCGCCTGCGCCGCCGAAGACGATGTCGGCGCCCTTGCCGAGCAGGATCGTGTCGTTGCCGTCATCGCCATGCACGACATTGTCGCCGGCCTGATCCGTGATCAGGTCGTCGCCGCTACCGCCGAACAGATTGTCATTGCCGCCACCGCCATCGATGGTGTCGTTGCCGCCGTCGCCCCAGACCGTGTCGTCATCTGCGTTTCCGGCCAGCAGCTTGTCATTGGCGTCGGTGCCGCCTAGCACCATGGTGTTCCCGAAGTAGAAATCCTTGCCGATGAAATGAAGGGTTCCGTCCTTGGTGATCTCGACGAGGTTGTGCACGACGCCGTTGGCATCCGTCCAGGTCGGGAATGTCGGATTGGCGCGCAGGAGCGGGTTGCCATTGGCATCCGTCAGCACATTGCCGTTGGCATCGAGCTGGTAATAGTCCTTGGCCTCGATCTGGTATTCCATCGCCTGGAAAATCGAAGCGGGCAGGTGATGCGTGCCGGGGATATTGGCCTGGATCATCTCCGCGAACGAGTTGTTCTCGATCTGGTCGGAGTAATGTGTGCCTTCGATCCGCGGCAGATAGTACAGCCGGTCGCCGTCCTGCAGGTTTTCGAGCTGCACGCGGAAGATGAGCTCGAATGTGGAGCCGAGCAGGCTGCCGTTCAGGGCTTGTTTTTCGGCAAGGCCGCCGATCCACATATCGACCTGATCGAGCCCGGTGATCGAGCCAGTGCTCCAGAGAGCGACAGCGCCATTGGCGTCGTGGATGAGGTTGGCATTGGTGGAGGTCGCCGGATCGGCGTTGCCGTAGGCGCCCTGACTATGCAGGAAGTCGTAGGCATCCTGGCTGAAATCGGTGTTGGCGACCGAGATCTGATGACCGAAGCCATCGAGAATCGGCTTGCCGGCATCCTGGGATGGGTCGGCATTGCCAATATTGTCGGCGTTGAGGGTGTTCGCCGTATTGGCGATGTTGGCGATCCCCGCCGCATCCAGAGCGCTGTTGGTCAGATGGCCGGCTGCGTCGGTGAAACCATATTCGGTGTAGCGGCCGGTCTGATCGACGAAGGCGAAGTCGGTGTGCTTCAGGCCGGCATCGGTATACTTGAAGCTCGTCAGGTTGCCCGCGGCATCCCTGAAGGCGTAGTTCAAGCTCACCGTCTTCTGAGCGGAAACCATCAGGTCAAGCGCCGCCGTGCGCTTGTCGAGGACTGTCGCCTCGGCCGTAAGGGCGGCATGCGTCCCGTATGCTGCGATGAAATTGACCAGCGAAGCCGGGTGCTTCAGGTAGTGACCGAAATCATCCCAGCTCTGGTAGGGGCGCAGGTTGGCGTCGTGCGTCTGATCGTAGATCTGGTGGCGGAACGCGTTCAGCGTCGGCACGCCGGTGTCCCGGCCGCGGGCCAGGTTCAGGGCGGCGAGGTCGAGCGGCAGGCCGAGCAGGTTGTTGCGCAGCGCGCCGGTGACGAATTCGTCGATCTCGTTGCCGACCTGCTGGGTCGCGCCCCGGATGATCTGGGCCGCGGCGTCGGAGCCTTGAGCGAGGAAGGCCAGCGGGTTGGTGAAGGCATCGATCAGCGTCATCTGCTGGTTCGTCGCCGGGTTGAGGACCGGATTGCCGTTGGCATCGAAGCGGTCGATGGTCTCGTCCAGCATCGAATGGCCGAAGCGGTAGACCGCATTGGCGAACTCGGAGGTGATCGCCGCGTCGAGGTGGATGTTGGTGTCGCCCGCGACATGGATGGTCGGGACGACCTTGCGCGCGAATTCCTCGAAGACCAGGTGCTGGTACTGCGTTTCGGTGCCGAACTTGGCGGCCTGGAACAGCCGCGCCCCGTTCCATTCATCGTCCTGAATGCCGTCCGCGAGATTGGCCCCGGAGAGCACCCAGTTCAGGGCGAACGATGTGTCGCCCTTGGCGAGTTCGCCCCGGACCATCGCCTTGGTCTGCTCGATCAGGCGATTATGCTCGTTGTGGAAGACCTCATGGACGGTGGTCAGGCCGATATTCTCGTTCGCGCGCCCATCACCCCCGACGAAATGGCTGTCGAGAAGCTCGTTGTCGTAGAGGCCAGCCGCGGGCGCAGGTCCTCCGGCGAGTCCGTCGCTGTCGGGCTGCAGCAGGTTGCCGCTTGAATCGAACGGGCTCGCTGCATGCGCCATGTCGTTGATGAAGGCGTGGCCAATGCGGACAACCTTCTCGCCGCTCTCGAGCGGCAGCGGATCTGTCAGGTCGAGGCCGGTCGCTGTGCCCTCGACCAGTGTCGTGCCGCCTCCAGCATGTGCGACGACAACCTGTGCGAAGCCATGGGCACCGAGGATGAGATTGCCATAGGCATCCGTCGCCAGCAGCGGCACATTGCCGACATCGTAGTCGGTCAGCGCGATCCCGAGTTTCAGGGCATTGGCCTTGACGTCGGCCCAGGTGGCGAGGTGGTTCGCACCCGTGGCATCGGTGTGCTCGAGCAGCCGGCCCGTGGCCTCGATCGTGACCGTTCCGGCGAGCGCGCCTGGCGTCGACAGGTACTCGCGCAGGAAGGCCTGGTGCGAGGGGTGAGACGTGTAGGTCTGATTCTGATCGACGAACGGAGTGACCAGGTTCAATGTCGGCTGCACGGCCCGCGCCAGAACCATGAAGTTGTTGGGGTTGGGGTTGGTTGCCGTCGCCTGCACATAGAGCGGATCGTCGGGCAGCAGCGGGATGAAGACGATCTCGGTCTGGCTCTTCGAGATCAGGTCGAGGCCGTGGTCGAAGAACTGCCCGAAGAGGGTGAACCACGTGTTGAACGGGGCGGAAATGCCGCCATCCGGCGTGACATTGGCGATGCCCAGATTGGCAATATAGCCGGAGTTCGCTGTGCCGTCGGGATTGAACTGAAGCTGCACGGTGATGGGCGTCGCCCGCTCCGGGTGCAGGGCGTTGTAGGCGTCGACAGCGGCCTGGTTGGCCGAACTCTGGTCGGAGATCAGGTTGGAGATCGTGCGCGGCGTGGAATCCACCACGAATGGCGTGCCCGCTGCGTATCCTGGCTGGAACAGCTGTGTCGCATAGAAAGGCAGAGGCTGGTCGATCGATCCATATGTCGATGTTGAGCCGCCGGCGCCGGTGGACTGGTTGTTGTTGGTCCCTGCGACCTCGCGCAATCCAAAGGCCAGATGCGGGTTGACGGGCCCTTGCCCGGCCTCGGCCATCAGGATCTGCTGCAGGATGTAATCGAGGTCTACGCGATCAAACGTAACCATAGCCGGACCTCCCGATTGCTTGTCTGTTTGCACGCGTCAACACGATCCGGCTCGGGGCCTGGCCGGCCTCGAGTGGTTGCTGGAGGATCTCTCTTTCCGGATCTCGGCGCGCTGCCGCGTGCAGGCTAAATCAATGCATCTGAAATATCGCAAATATTGGCTCTATACTGATCAAATGATGTGGAGTTGAGCCGGTATTTCGCGAAATTGTTATCGAGGATGATGCCGATAAAGTGAGGTTTTGGCAATTGCGACTTGAGTATTGGAAGTTCAATCCATAAGTACTTGGGACTTCTGGCCAGCGCGGCCGGACCATGGTCGGAATTCGTTGGACCATAGTCGCCAACGCCTCGCCGCTGCATGCCGGAGACGGTTACGGATGCAAGCGACACCACCCATTGTTTCGAAGCTCGCCGGTGGCGCCTCGGTTCATTCCGGCGCACTGCGGCATCGCAACCTGGGCACGGGAGCCGGCGGTGAAGGTCAGGGCGAAGCGACCATCGTCCGAATGATGTCGGACCATAGTCCTTGAAGGCTTTGGACGAGAGTACGTTCTGCCGAGGCGGCGATCGGATTAGGGTCGCTGGATAGCGCATGCCGAGGGCTGTTTCAGCGCCGATGTGATGTCCAGCATCCGGATTCCGGGCCGTTTCGACGGAGATTGCGACGTGATTTCAGGGAATGGCATGATTGTTGTGCCGCACGACCGGAGCCGCAGATGCTCGTCGTCGGAACAAGCCCTTGCCAGGCAGGCCCCTTGCGGCGGGAGAGTGGAAAGCCCCTTGAACCCAGGCGCATCCGATCCGGCCGCAAGCCTGACGCCGGCAACGCATGGGGTGGGGATATGGGGGCCATGACGTCGAAGGGCCCTTCCTGGCTCGCTTCGAGCTGGGACGCGTACGCGGGTGTCGCGCTCCTGAGCGGCTTGATCAACGTGCTCTATCTGAGCGGCTCCATCTTCATGCTGGAGGTCTACGATCGGGTGCTGCCGAGCCGCAGTATCCCCACGCTCATTGGCCTCGCTGCGATCACGGCGGCGCTCTACGCCTTCCAGGGACTGTTCGATCTCTGCCGGGGGCGCATCCTTTCGCGCATCGGCGCGACGCTCGACCGCGAGCTCTCCCAGGATGTCTTTCAGGGGGTGCTCCGGCAGCCCTTGCGCAGTCGGATCGATGGCGACGGACAACAGCCCTTGCGCGACCTCGACCAAATGAAAGCCTTCCTGGCGAGCGGAGGGCCGGCTGCGCTCTTCGATCTGCCCTGGATACCACTCTACCTGGCGGTCTGTTTTGCCTTCCACGCCTGGATCGGCCTGGCGGCGCTTGGCGGGGCCCTTTTCCTCGTCGCCGTGACGCTTCTGACAGACATGCTCACCCGCCATGCGACCAGATCAGCCGTTGGCGCCGCGGCTATCCGCAGCCGGATCACCGAGTCTGGTCGGCGCAATGCCGAAGTGGTCCGGGCCCTTGGCATGGCGCGGCGCATCGGTGCGCGCTGGGACGATGCCAACAGCCGCCACATGACCTTCCAGCAAAGGGCTTCCGATGTCTCCGGCGGCTTCGGTGCGCTGACGAAGGTGACGCGCATGCTGCTCCAGTCGGCCATTCTCGGCATCGGTGCCTATCTCGTCATCGACGGCCAGGCGACCGGGGGCATCATGATCGCCTCCTCGATCCTGACCTCCCGGGCACTGGCCCCGGTGGAGCTCGCCATCGCAAACTGGAGAGGCTTTGTCGGCGCGAGGCAGGGGTGGCGCAGGCTTCAGCAGGTCATGGGGACCGAAGCGGCGCCGGGCGGACGGTTGAAGCTGCCGGCACCGCGCCTGTCGCTGAGCGTCGAGAACGCTGCGGTGGTTGCCCCCGGGCAGGGGCGCCTCCTGGTCCAGGAGATTTCATTTGCGCTCAAGGCCGGTCAGGGCGTGGGCGTCATCGGGCCAAGCGGCTCCGGCAAATCGAGCCTTGCGCGGCTGCTTGTCGGCATCTGGCCGGCCTGCCGTGGCAAAATCAGGCTTGATGGTGCTGCCCTTGAGCATTGGCCTGATGAAGATCTGGGCGGGTACCTCGGTTATCTGCCGCAGGACGTGGAACTCTTCGCGGGAACAGTGACCGAGAACATCGCGCGCTTCGACCCGGCTGCCAATCCGGAGCATGTCATTGCCGCAGCCAAGGCTGCGAACGTGCATGACCTGATCCTACGCCTGCCTGATGGCTATGAAACCGAAATTGGCGATAGCGGAGCCGCCCTGTCGGCGGGGCAGCGCCAGCGGATCGGTCTTGCTCGGGCGCTGTTCCGCGACCCGTTCCTCATCGTGCTCGACGAGCCCAATTCCAATCTCGACGCCGAGGGCGATACCGCGCTGACGCAGGCCATCCTCGGGGTCAGGGCACGCGGCGGCATCGTCGTGGTCGTTGCGCATCGCCCGAGTGCGCTGGCGGGGTTGGATATGATCCTGATGATGGACGGAGGGCGGGCACAGGCCTTCGGTCCGAAGGACGAGGTTCTGTCCAGGGTGACGCGCCCTGTGCCGCTCCCGGCCGCGGCCGTCCTCAAGGCGGTGGAGAACTGATCCATGTCGCCGAAAACCGCAACAGACCCCCGCCGGTCGATCAGGCGCCACCTGCTCGCAAGTCTCGCCGCTACGACCATCCTTGTGGGCGGGCTCTACGGATGGGCCGCGAGGACGGAGGTGTCCGGAGCAGTCGTCGCTGCAGGGGTGGTTGTCGTCGACTCGAATGCGAAGAAAGTACAGCACCCGACCGGCGGAGTTGTCGGTGCGCTCAATGTCCGGGACGGCGACAAGGTCAAGGCCGGCGAGGTGGTCATTCGACTTGACGAAACGGTGGCGAAGTCGAACCTGGCGATGCTGTCCAAGACGCTCGACGAGCTTTGCGCGCGCCAGGCGCGCCTGGAGGCCGAGCGTGACGGCCGCGACCGTCTCGTCTTTCCCGATAGCCTCATGAAGCGGGTGGCCGAGCCGGACGTGGCGCGGCTCATCGACGGCGAGGAAGGCCTGTTCGACCTTCGGCGCCTGGCTCGCGCCGGCCTGAAGGAGCAGTTGGGCCAGCGTGTCCAGCAATTGCGCGAGCAGATCGACGGTCTTGAAGTCCAGGCCAAGGCCAAGGGCAAGGAGATTGTCCTCATCCATCAGGAGCTTGATGGAGTGCAGGAGCTCTGGCGCAAGAATCTGGTCTCGCTCAGTCGCGTAACCGCCCTCTCACGCGAGGACGCGCGATTGGATGGCGAGCGCGGCGCCATGATCGCCTCGGTCGCCCAGGCCAGGGGGAAGATAACCGAAACCGAGATGCAGATTATCCAGATCGACCAGGATCTGCGGAGCGAGGTCGCCAAGGAACTGCGCGAGATTCAGGACAGGGCCGTCGAGCTCACGGAACGAAGCGTGGCGGCCGAAGACCAGTTGAAGCGTATCGATATCCGCTCTCCGCAGACCGGTACGATCCATCAGCTCAACGTCCATACGATCGGGGGAGTCGTCGCTGCGGGAGACACGCTGATGCTGATCGTGCCTGAAGAGGACGATCTCTCCGTCGAGATCAAGGTTGCGCCCCAGGACATCGACCAGCTCCGCGCCGGGCAGACAGTGATGCTCCGTCTCTCTGCGTTCAACCAGAGAACAACTCCCGAGATTTTTGGGGTGGTCAATCGGATTGCCGCGGACCTGGTGCAGGATCAGAGGTCCGGGGCCCAGTTTTACCCTGCCCGTATCAACTTCACGCCCGGAGAGCGCGAGCGTCTCGGCAATCTGAAGATTATTCCTGGAATGCCGGTCGAGACATTCGTCCAGACAGGCAGTCGGACAGTGATGTCTTATCTGACGAAGCCCCTGACGGATCAGGTCATGCGTGCCTTTCGCGGGGTTTGACTGCCCCCGAGCGACCGCACCCAAGGCTCCGGCAGGTGACGGCCCTGCAATGCCGCAAATGCTCGGAATTCATGGGCCAGCCGAATGCCGCCGGCATCCTGGTCTGGGGTTCAATCGATGGCCGGAGGGTCTGCTTGGCGCGCTCCCGCTCGGAATGGCGTTAAATCGCTGTTGTCACAATGGATATCAAGATTGGAGATGTATTTATCTCCGGCAACTAAAGTAATCGAGCGTTGATGTATTGTGTTCCGGGTGATTTTTTGTTGACCATAATGGCTATTTCCACGCGATTCCTGGCGTGAAGTTTCTGAAGGACATTCGTGATGTGATGTTTGACCGTCTTTTCGCTGAGGGACAGGGAGTTGCCGATTTCCTTGTTGGTCAGGCCCTGCGCGACGAAGGACAAAACCTGCTCCTCGCGGCCCGTGAGGTCCGCGAACGGGTCTGCCGCCGCATTTCGCTTGGAGTTTGGCCTCTTCATCTGGGTCAGAACTTTGGCCGCAAGTTCCGGTGACACATAGGATTGGCCGCTATGGATGGCCTTGAGCGTGCTCACCAGTTCAACGCCGCTGACGCCCTTCGCAATATAGCCCTGAGCGCCCATCTGCATCGCGGCCAGGACCTGTTCCTCATCCGACGCGACCGTCAGCAGCACGGTCTTCACCGACGGCCAATGGGTGACGATCGCCTCGATGGCCGACATGCCGCCGCCTGGCATGTCGAGATCCAGCAAGACGAGATCTGGCAGCCGCTCCCGGGCGATCTGAATGGCCTCATGGGCCGATGAACCCTGCCCAACGACCTCCAGGTCGGGCTCGGAGGCCAAGGTGTGCACGACACCCGCCCGAAACAGCGGGTGATCGTCGAAGACGGCAATCCGGATCTTGTCAGCCATAAGCTTCACCTGTCGGTTGAAGGGGGAGGCGTGTCGTCAGGCGTGTTCCCTTGTTCGGCCAACTTGAGACATGCAGGCTTCCGCCAAGGATCTCGATTCGATCCCTGAGGCCGGTGAGGCCGAGATGGACGTCGCTGGGATGATTTCGATGGGGCTCGATACCCGGGCCTTGGTCCGTCACCTCGACAGTGATCAGCGCTCCGTCGGATCGCACGCTCACCTGTTGGCCCATGCCGCGCGCGTGTCTGAATGCGTTATTCAGGCCTTCTTGGATGAAACGGTACAGGCAGGTTTTGGTGGCGTGATCCATGTCATTCGGCAGATCGCAGATGTCGATGGAGACAGATGTCAGCGTTCGCCGTTCGTGGGCGCGCACAGCCGATAACAAGGCCGATCTCGGCGAGAGTTTTTCGATTTCAGGAAGCGTCAGCCCGGAGCAAATGCTGCGGATTTCCTTCAGCGCATCAGACAATACCGACTTGATCGTAGAGTGTGCGTTGCTCCGTTTCCTGGCCTCGTCGTCCGCTTCCGTGTTCCGGGGCTTCAACCCATCAAGCCTGAGCAGGGCCAGGCTGAGCATTTGGGCGGGGCCGTCATGCAAGTCGGATCCAAGCTGCCTCAAGTACCGCTCATTGAGCTCCGTCGTGCGGTGTGCCGATGCTTGCAGGCGATTACGCAAATCCTCGTTCTGCGCGAGCAACTGAAAGAGCTGCTCGACACGCTCCTGGAGCGATAGTTGCTGCCTTTCAATCGTTGTGCTGCCGCGAGCCACGATCCAGAACAAGCCTGCAATCATCAGAAACGTCACGACTCCCGTGACGATCCAGCTCTGCTCTCGTGCCTGGATCAGGGCCTGCCTGAGCTCTTCGGCATTCTCGTAGAATTCGGCGACGGCAATGATCATGCCCGCGCTCGATCGGATCGGCGAGTAAACTTCGAGCTGAGGTGTATGACTTGCGTGGTCCTTGTCATGCTCCTCGATGTGTGGGTGATCGAATTCGGCGGAGATCTTGCCGTGCCAGGCAGCGTTCAAGCTTTCCTTTGGCGCGAGTGTCTTGCCGATCTCGTCCTTACGAGTGCTGTAGACGAGCATGTTGTCATGCGCCCAGACCCTGATCGCGCTGACGCGCATATGGACGGCCGCCGTCTCCATCACGTCGTCAAGGGCTTGACTGCTATCGGGCGGCAGCACGTTGGCTGAGGGCAGTGCTTGAAGATGCGGCTGGACGAAGTTGTCCATGTACCGGGCCGTCGCGACGGCTGCATTCTCCGTGACGATGGTCTCGATGATATTGGAAACCCACCCTCCCAGGGTCAGCATGCCGAGGACGACGAGGGCTGAACTCGCCAGTGTGTATTGTTTGGCGAGACTCAATTTATGCCATTGTCTATTGAGGTAAGAAGTCAATAAATAGGATCTTAGATGGGCCTTATTTGTCATTCTCTATGTCCTGAATATGAACTATCGAATGAATTAATACATAATTTAAAATCTAATATACTTGAATATTCAGATATTACGTTAATGTCAAAGAGGCGGTTTAAAATCATGGCGCGCCCGAAAGATCTTGGCGGGATAGGTGTGAATTTAGCGATAGACCGCGACGCTGGATTCTAATATGTATCCCGTCCAATTCTTTGTCAAAGCAATTTGGGGAGCTACAGCTGCTTCCGAACGAAGCAGTCACGGAATAGTTACAATCTGTTCGGGCGCTCGACCCTTGACGCTATTCAGTGGTCGGAGAAGCCGGTCGCCGTCACTCACGCCAACCCCGACAGCTTGTTTGCCCATAAGCGCAACAAGACCGACGATGTGTTGAAGGCGCTGGCCGAAATGGGCGGTGTGCTTGGCTGCGCGACCTAATCGCAACATCACCGGCGACCGTTACTCGAGTTCGCTCCGTTCGTGGTGCGAGATGGTGGCCCGGACAGTCGACTTGATGGGCATCGACCATGTCGCGATCGGCACCGATCGCAGTCACAACTTCACAAAACCGGATTATGACTGGATGCGCATGGGTCGCTGGACACGCGGCGTTGATTACGGTGCCGCCTCGGCCGACCGCCCCGGTAAGGCCCCGCCGCCATCCTGGTTCACCGAGGTCCACCATCTCGGCCTTCTGCCCGACGGCCTGCGCGAGGTCGGCTTCAAACCGGACGAAGTCGAAAAGATCACGAACGGCAACTGGCTGCGTCTCTATGGGGTAGTCTTCGCAGCGGGACAGCCGCGCGAGCAGGCGACCCTATGGTTCGTGCAGACTGATCCCGCCTTGGCGATGACCTGAGCGTGTCCAAGTCGCAGGAATTGAGAGTACCATGAACCATACGAAGCAATTTTATATCGGCGGCGCCTGGGTCGCTCCGCATCAGCGCGAATGCGATGCGGGCGAGCTTGTTTGCTACGGCGATGGCTACAACTCTGAAGGGTTTGGTATCCAGGAGCCGGCTTGCCCAAGTCCTCAGAGCGCCCTCGCCCTTGCGGCGGTGACGCAACACTGCGTGTGCACCGACGACGAGAAGTTTGCGGAGATAGCGGTCTCCCATCTTGGATATCCGCCCCAACCGTTCCTTGCCTCCAGACGAGTTCTGTCGAGGCGTCAACCCGAGAGAGGCAGAGAACGCGCGCGGCCCCTCGAATGCCGAGATATCATCCTGCGCCGTCGCAGCGATGGCGGAAGCCGTCACCGGACCGATGCCAGGCACCGTCATCAGGCGCCGGGCGGTTTCATTCTCTTTCGCGAGCTGTTCGATCGCGTCATCGCTGGCTGCGATCTCCGCGTCGAGATGTTCAATCTGGCGCACGAGCGGAGCCAGGGCCGTCTGCACGGTTGACGGGATCTCCGCCTCGTCGCCACCACCGATGAGAGCAGCCAGGCTGCGGGCGTTGTTCGGTCCCTGCGCGGCAATGATCCCGATCTCGGCCAGGTGGCTACGCAGGGCATTCAGCATTTGCGTCCGCTGGGTGACGAGGATCTCGCGGACCCTGTGGTGCATGAGTGCAGCCTGGTTTGCGATCGAGCGTACCGGCACGAAGCGCATGGATGGCCGGGTCACAGCATCGCAGATTGCCGCTGCATCTGCTGCATCATTTTTCTGGCGCCGGACATAGGCCTTTACGTAGGCCGGCGGCATCAGCCGCACATCATGACCACAACCGATTAGCCTACGCGCCCAATGATGGGCGGAGCCACAAGCTTCAAGCCCGACCAGGCATGGCGGTAGCTGCTCGAAGAAGGGCAAGAGGTCCCGACGTCTGATGGCTCTCGTCAGCAGCACACCGCCCGAGCCGTCGACCACGTGAACCTGGAAGATAAGCTGCCAAATCGAGACCTACCGTTACAGCCGCGGACAGGTCGGTGTGCTGCTTGCGCATGGATGGGGCTCCTCGGAATGGTCCGTGATGGCAACGCGCCTGCCTTAAGAATGGTGCCGGTGCAGGCGCCGTCCATCCCATCAAGAGAGCCTGAGGGCTCTGGCGATGCGCTATGGCATCAACCAGAAGACGGTGGCCAAGTGGAAGAGACGGAGCTCGACGGCGGATCTCAAGACCGGTCCATGCGAGCCTCGATCGACCGTGCTGTCGATCGAGGAGGAGGCGGTCATCGTCGCCTTCCGCCGGCATACTCTGCTGCCGCTCGATGATTGCCTCTATGCTCTGCAGGCGACGATCCCGCATCTGACGCGCTCATCATTGCACCGCTGCCTGCAGCGTCATGGCATCAGCCGGTTGCCGGAGGTGGCAGGAGACAAGGAGCCGAAGAGGCGCTTCAAGTCCTACCCGATCGGCTACKTCCATATCGACATCGCCGAGGTACAGACTGCCGAGGGCAAGCTCTACCTCTACGTGGCCATTGATCGCACGAGCAAATTCGCCTTTGTCTAGGTGGTCAGGAAGACCGGCCGGACCTCGGCTTCYGCCTTCCTGKTGGCTCTGATCGACGCGGTACCGTACCGGGTCCACACCGTKCTCACGGACAACGTCCTATGTCGGGARGCAGCTTTGGGCTTTGGCCGACAGCTCGTTACATCACCCACATGTTCGACATGCGGTGCCACGAGAATGGCATCGAGCATCGCCTCACCAAGGTGAAGCACCCCTGGACCAACGGGCAGGTCGAGCGGATGAACCGCACCATCAAGGAAGCGACCGTCAAGCGCTTCCACTATGACGATCATCGCCAGTTCGAGGCGCACCTCACAGACTTCGTTGCCGCCTACAATTTCGGCCGCCGGCTGAAGACCCTTAGGGGGCTCACACCCTACGA
>NZ_JBFTKS010000052.1:0-23000 GCF_056396065.1 Allobosea sp. 05T433
CACCGCAACCGGATCGAGCGATGCTTCAATCGCCTCAAGCACTTCCGCCGCTTCGCCACACGCTACGACCGCAGAACCATCCACTTCACAGGCTTCGTCCACCTCGCCGCAGCAATGATATGGCTACGCTGAATGTCGATCCGCTCTAGCATCCGGCAGCGCTCCGACGGGGCGTCCCCCCGGAAAAAATGCAGACCCGGGATCCCTCCATGAACCATTCCGGCCGGGATCCCGGGTCTCTTTCCTTTGCCGCTCGGAGCGACAGTGTTCCGGTGGCGTCAGGCCCGGACTGGATGCGCGGTGCCAGCCCCGCTCCGCGTGACATGTACGACTGTCATCGCCAGCACCATGAAGGCGAGCGCCTGATGGGCGAGCCCCGCCCAGAGCGGGACCACCAGAAGCAGCGTAACGACGCCGAGCGCGGCCTGTGTCAGGGTGAGGCCGGCAATCGCCGTTGCGCGCTTGGCACTGCCTGACCCAGGCGCTGCGCGGCGCATCGCAACGGCATGCCAGAGCGCGGCCGCCAGCAGCAGATAGGCGCCGATGCGGTGGTTGAACTGCACCAGGGCGACGTTATCGACAAAGTTCTCCCAGAGCGGCGTCTGCGCAAACAGCGTCGACGAAGCCGGAGCCAGCCCCCCATCCATCAGCGGCCAGGTGTTGAAGGTGAAGCCCGCACGGGAGCCGGCGACGAGGCCGCCTAGCGCGATCTGAGCGAAGGTGAGCACCAGCAACACCCAGGCGGCCAGGCGGCCCCTCGCCTGCTCGACCCGCCGCAGCGGGGTCAGCCAGGTGGCGAACGCGACAACGGCGGCGAAGAACAGGCCGGCGAAGGTGAGATGAAGCGTCAGCTTGACCGGGGCGACCGCGATCATGCCTGGCTGGAGCCCCGACGCGACCATGATCCAGCCGATCGTACCCTGCAGGCCAAGCAGCAGCCCCATGCCGAACAGCACGGCACTCTGGCGCCAAGGCAGGAGCCGGCGGAGGGCGACGACAAGGAAGCCGACGAGATAGACTAGGCCGATGAAGCGGCCGAGCTGACGGTGCCCCCACTCCCACCAGAAGATGAATTTGAATTCCGACAACGCCATGCCGGCATTGAGCAGCTGGTATTGCGGGCTCGCGCGGTACTTCTCGAATTCCAGCGCCCAGGCGGCGTCGGAGAGCGGCGGGATCGCGCCGGTGACCGGTCGCCATTCGGTGATCGAGAGGCCTGAGCCGGTCAGGCGGGTCGCGCCGCCGACCACGACCATCGCGAAGACGAGTGCCGCGACGATCCAGAGCCAGCGGCGGATGCCTGCGTGGTTGGCGGAGCTGACAGCGCCGCCACGCGGCTGATCGAGAGCAATCGTCACGGGATGGGGACCTCGGGTCGCAAATGTCGCGCTTCACAAGCGTCGTTGGGGGTGACAGATAGACCCGCGCGAAGACGCGAACAACGCCCGCAATGCCGCAGCCGCGCCGGCATGGAGACGAGAGATGACCCAGAGCCACCGCAAGCTGATCGGCACCGTGGTGATCCTGATCTTCGTCTGCGTCTATGCGCTGGTCGCCATGGCACTGGCGCAGGGGCGGATCACGGACGCGCCCAAGCTGGTGCAGACCATCGCCTATATCGCGCTCGGCCTCGCCTGGGTGCTGCCCCTGCTGCCGCTGATCAAGTGGATGGAGCGGAAGGACGGGCCACGCTGAGATCGGCCTGAAATGCGGATTGCGGCTTTCGGAAAAGCCGTTGCAAACATGGAAGTCTGGATCATCGGACGGGATATCCGGTCCGATGGGATCTAGGCGACATTCAGCCGCCGCCCCTTGTTCCAGAGCAGGAACGGCAGCCCCGACAGCAGCGCCCGCAGCGCTGCCTCGCTCTGGTGATAGCCGTTCAGCGAGACACGCGGCAGCGCATGCAGATGCCGCTCATGCCGATCGAAGAGATGGCCCGGCCGCGTGGTGACCGCGCTGGTGAAGCCAGCCGCCCTGGCCAGGGCGAATTCACGTTTGCCGGCGGAGCCCGGATCGCCGACGGGATAGGCGAAATGGCGCATGGGCAGGCCGAGCTCCTGCTCGAGCCGTGCCTTGCTCTCGACGATCTCGGCTCGGGCAAAATCCTCGGGATGCTTGGCCAGCATCGGGTGGCTCAGCGTATGCGCTCCAATGGTCACCCCGGGCGCGCCGGCGAGCGAGCGCAGTGTCTCCCAGGGCAGGCATTCGCGCTCGACCAGGGCTGCGCTATCGATGCCGGCCTGACGTGCAAGATCGGAAATCGTTGACAGCAGAATCGCTTCCGGCCCTTTGCGCAGACGCCAGTAGAGCGTCTCGAAGGTCAGCTGCTTCTCGCGATCAGATTCGGTGCGGGCCGAGAACCCGCCATCCGGCAAGTCCAGGGTGAAGCGCGGCAGAGCCCGGATCGCCTCCTCCATTTCCAGCCACCAGAGCCGCGCGGTGCGCTCGGCAAAGCCCGTCGTCACGAACAATGTCCAGGGCACGCCATGCTTGGCCAGGACCGGCCAGGCATGATCGAGATTGTCGCGATAGCCGTCGTCGAAGGTCAGCGCCACGAAGAAGCGCTGGGAGAGCGGGCTCTGCAGTCGCGCCACCGCTTCATCGAGCGAGACGATGTCATAGCCCTGAGCCTTGATCAGTGTCAGCGTCTGGTCGAGGAATTCAGGCGTGATCTCCAGCAGACGATTGGGGGCGAAGCCCCGCTCGCGCCAGGGCCGGACATGATGCAGGGTCAGAATCATGCCCGCGCCCTGAGCGAGGTCCTTCGCCCATCGGTCGGCGCCGGTCAGCGCAATCGCCTTGAATGCGGCGGAAAAGGCTTGGTGTCGCAGGCTCATCCGGCTCCGGGCAGCAACCGCTCGCTAATATTGTTCGCCGATGCTTCGGCTGGTCGAAGCCAACCTGGCAGGTTCGTTCACAATAGCGGGTTAAGGACAGCGAGGAATGCCGCCACCCGAGGGTCCAGAGACGATGTCTGCACTTGCCGAACGCGCCGGAACTCCGGCCTCGGCCCTGAACCTGACAGCGATCAGGAGCAGGGGGGAGCGCGCGCGCCCCTGGCACAGCATCACGATCAGCAGCGACCCTGCCGCCCTGGAAGCCGAGTGGCGCAGCCTGGAAGCGGCAGCTCTGGTGACGCCCTACCAGGCCTATGGCTGGATCAGGCCCTTCGTCGAGACGGTCGGGGCAGCCCACGGTACGGAGTTCCGATATGCCGCGCTGCGCGACGCGGCCGGGCGCACCCAGGCCATCCTGCCGCTGGCGCTGACACGGCGCAACGGCGTTCGCTTCGGCGAATTCATCGGCGGCAAGCACGCCAATTATCATATGGGGCTCTATGCCCCGGCCTTCGCTGTCGCCCTCGATACGGCCGGCGCGCGAGCCCTGCTTGTCGAGATCGGCACGGCCATTGGAGATCTCGACGCCTTCATCTTCGTCAACCAGCCGAAGGACTGGCAAGGCGTTCCCAACCCGCTCGCGCAGCTTGCGGCAGGGCCGAGTCCGAGCGGAGCCTACAAGCTCGCGCTGGAGGGACGAGACTGCGAAGGCTCGCTGCGGCGCTCGATGAGCTCGCATGCCCGCAAGAAGCTGAAGAACAAGCGCAACCGCTTCGCCAGCTTCGGCAGCTCAGTCCTGCTCAAGGCCGAAACCCAGGAGGATATCGAGCGGGTCGTTTCCGCTTTCCTGAGCCAGAAGGCGGCGCGGTTTGCCAGCATGGGCGTTCCAAACCCCTTCGCGGAGCCCGCCCTGGGTGACTTCCTGCGCCAGGGAGCAAGCCCTGACCGCACTGACACGCCCGTTCTCGAGCTCTACTCGCTCGATCTCGATGGCCGCTGTGTCGCAACCTATGTCGGCGCCGTGCAGGGCCAGCGTTTCTCAGGCATGGCCACATCCTTCGACATGGACGGCGACCTCGCCAAGTCGAGCCCTGGCAAGATCCTGCTGGTCGACTTGATCAAGCTGAAATGTCGTGCCGGAATCGAGGTCTTCGACCTCGGCGTCGGCGAAGCCCGCTACAAGACGACGGTATGCGACGACCGGGACGAACTCGTCGACACCTTCCTGCCGTTGACGCCGAAGGGGCATGCCTTTGTCCTGTTCAGCCGGGCCAAACGTGCCGCGAAGCGCAGGATCAAGAGCTCTCCAGTGGCACTGAAGCTCGCACAACGCGCCTCGGGCTGGCTGAACCGGAACCGAACACTCGCCACTGACGACGACTGAGCGGCAACGCCTCTCGCAAAATCAGATGCGCAAGGTCTGCGCACCTCGCAGGAGGTGCAGGGCCACGGGGCCCTGACGATCCCGGCCGCCCCCAGCCGGGATAAGCTTCGGCTCAGGCCATCGCCGCATCATGCTCGCGGACGGAAAATGGCACGCCCGCCGTCTCCTCGAGCTTGTCGACGACGAGAGAAACCGGCGCCGTCGTCAAATCGGCGAGCCGATAGGCGGCCTCCATGGCGTGCCCGTTGCCGATGCTGCCCGCCATGACGAAGACACCTTGCGCACGTCCGACCAGCGGTGCGAGCACGGCGCTCTCATCGCCCGAAGTCGCCGAGACCAAGACCCAGTCATAGGTCTCGCAGAGCGCATCGAGCGCCACCTCGACGATATCAGGCGCGGCCAGAACCGCCCTGCGCCCTGCGCGTCCAGCGCTGATGCGATGCAGCCGCGAGCCCGGTTCGCGCATGATGATCTCGGAGAACTGGGCCTCGCCGGCAAGAAGCTCGGAGAACCCCAGCTCATCCAGTTCGTCATCGTCGCTGGCAAGGTCGACCAGCACGCAACGGGAGTGGCGGGACAGCAGTTCCGCGAGATCCCGTGCCGACATCGCTTCGGGACCGGCCCCGTCGAGCAGCACGGCCAGCGGCGCCATCTCGGCGGGAGGCGCCGCAATTCGCTCGGAAAGCGCCGTAAGAGCCCCTTCGGGATCGGCCGCGGCCAGGGGAACCCGGCCCACCCGGCCGGTATGGGTCAGCAGCCCCGCAACGCGCTCGCGGCGCTCGTCTCCGTCGGACGGATGTTGCGCGGCCCCAGCCCCGCCGCCGCCGACCCAGCCCGGCGCACGCCGCGGGCCATTGGAGCCGGGCGATGACCCCGCAGTGCCGTTGAGGAGCTCACGCGAGACCACCATGGCGAGCGCGACGAGGAAGGTCGCGAGCGTCGCAACGAGGATGATCGGGATCTTCTTCGGGAAGGACGGCTCGGTGGGTTCGACGGCGCGCGAAATGATGCGTGCATCGGCCGGGCTGGCGTTCTGGGTGTCGCGCGCCACGGCCTCGCGATAGCGCTGCATATATTGCTCGAGCTGATCGCGCAGGGTGCGTGCCTCGCGCTCCAGCGCTCGCAGCTGCACTTCCTTGTCGTTGGCGCTCGAGACATTCTTCTTCTGCCCCTCGAGGGCGGCCGTGAAGCTGTCGACGCGCTGGCCGGAGATGCGTGCCTCGTTCTCCAGGGTGCGAACCGTGCGCTCGGCGGCCGCGCGGATCTGGCCCTCCAGATCGGCGAGCTGGGCGCTGAGTTCCTTGATGCGCGGGTGCCCGGGCAGGAGCGAGCGCGATTCCAGCGCGATCTGGGCGCGCAGATTGACGCGCTGCTCGATCAGACGGCGGACCAGTTCATTGTTGGCAACGTCCGGAATCTCGAAGGTCCGCCCGCTCTTCATCGCATCGCGAATGACGCTGGCCTTGGCCTGGGCCTCGGCCTGTTGACTGCGGGCATTGGAGAGCTGGGTGGAGAGGTCCGCCAATTGCTGTGCGGTGATGGTGGTGTTGTTCGTTCCGACGAGCAGTCCGTTGCGCGAGCGGAAGTCCTCGACCTTGCCCTCCGCCTCGGCGACGCGCTTGCGCAGCGGCTCGATCGTGGTTGAGAGCCAGGACGAAGCGCTGCGCGCGGTGTCCTGCTTCGCCGCCTCCAGCATCTCGAGATAGATATTGGCGATCTCGTTGGCTCCGCGCGCCGCCAGCGCCGGATCGCGCGACGTGAACTCGATCGCGACGATGCGGGACCGGCCGACCGGGAAGACCAGCAGGCGGTCGTAGAATTGATCGAGCACGCGTTCTTCGGGCGAGCGATCGGCCGGATGCGCGCCCAGCCCGACCAGCACGCCAAGCCGCTTCAGCGCACTCAGCGCGCCGGCGCCCGAATCGAATTCGGGATTGCCGACGAGGCCGATGCGCTTGATCGCCTCGCGAGCGAGGTCACGCGACATGATGACCTGGACCTGGCTCTGCACGCCCTCGCTGTCGAATTGCTGGCTTGTGGCTTCGGCCCCGCCCTGCCCCGGACGGGTATAGAAGCTGTCCCGATTCTCGAGCAGGAGCCGCGCCTCGCCCGTGTAGCGCGGCGTGACCAGATTGACGGCGACGAAGGAGAGGCCGAGCGCCAGCACTGTGGGGCCGAGCACCCAGAGCTTGCGCCGCTTGATGGCGGCCCAGAGCGCGGAAAGATCGAGCATGTCGCCGCGGCTCTCGCCGGCATCCCGCATTCCGTCATCGGATCGAGAGGTCATGACTCACCCATTCACGCAAAACTCGCGCGCCCAGCACAGGACGCAGGGTCAATCAAAGCTGATTAAGGTTATTGGCGAGTTAAGAGGTGGCGGCATCTCCAGCGAGGGGGGGCAGCGAGGGAGGTCGTGCTCAACTTTTGTTAACCATAGCCACCCTAACGTGACGGCAGAATTTGGATGGACTGAATATGCGATGAGTCGATCACTCGCCCCACTGGCCCTGGCGCTCGCACTAGCGACGAGCGCCTGCGCGCCGCGCTATGCAGCGCACGAACTCGCGATCGTCGACGTCAATGTGCCCTATCGGCTCGCCAGCGGCGACCGGCTGCGCGTCATCGTCTTCGGTCAGGACAATCTGTCGAACATCTACGCCGTCGACGGTTCCGGGCGCATCTCGATGCCGCTGATCGGCCCCGTCGAGGCCCAGGGACGCACGACCCGGCAACTCGAGCAGGCGATCGAAGGCAAGCTACGCGGCGGTTTTTTGCGCGAACCCAAGGTTTCGGTCGAGGTCGATACCTACCGCCCGTTCTTCGTCCTGGGCGAAGTCACCAACTCCGGCCAGTTCCCCTTCGTGAATGGCATGACGGTGCAGACCGCGGTCGCCATTGCAGGCGGCTTCACCCCGCGCGGCCAGCGCAACTATGCCGAGGTCACGCGCCAGATCGACGGCCAGCTCGTCACCGGGACGGTGCCGATCACCTACCAGGTGCAGCCGGGCGACACGATCGTCATCAAGGAACGCTGGTTCTGAGCGCAAACGAGGTGACGGCCATGGCGGACGCCCCCGGCATGAAGCCGCTGCGCATCCTGCACGTCTTTCGGGCGCCGCTCGGCGGATTGTTTCGCCATGTCCTCGATCTGGCTCGCGGGCAAGTGGAGCGCGGGCATCAGGTCGGCATCTTCTGCGATTCGAATACCGGCGGTGTGCGTGCCGACCAGGTTTTCGCCGAGTTTGGCCCGGACCTCGCGCTTGGCGTCACGCGCGTGCCGATGTCGCGCTACCCGAGCCTCATGGACTGCAGGGCGCAACTGGCGGCCAACGCGACGCGGGCGCGCCTTTCCCCTGATGTCGTGCACGCCCATGGCTCGAAGGGCGGCGTCTATGCGCGCCTGCCTGCGCTGGTTTCACCGCAGCGGCGCTATATCACGGCCTATACGCCGCATGGCGGCAGCTTCAACTACAAGCCCGGCGGCGCCGAGCATCGCATCTATATGTCGGTCGAACGGCTGCTGGAGCGTGCGACGGACATGTTCTGCTTCGAGAGCGCCTTCATCGCAGGGCGGTTCGAAGCCTATATCGGCCACAAGCCGCGCAGCGATTACCGGATCGTCCTGAATGGTATTTCGGAAGCCGAGTTCGAGCCGATCGACCATGCCAAGGCAAGGTTCGACCTCGTCTATCTCGGGGAGCTGCGCTCCGCGAAGGGGGTCGATACGCTGATCGATGCGCTCGCCTTGCTGAAGCGCCGCGACAGCCTCGAGCCGCGCATCCTGATCGTGGGGGCGGGCCCCGACGAGGCCGTGCTGCGGCAGATGACGTTCGACCGCGGCATCGGCAGTCAATGCGTGTTCGAGCCGCCCGGCCCGATTCGCGCCGCGCTGGCCCAGGCCCATGTCATGGTGATCCCGTCGCGGGCGGAATCGCTGCCCTATGTCATCCTTGAAGCGGCGGCAGCAGCCCAGCCGCTGATTTCGACGAATGTCGGCGGCATCAAGGAAATCTATGGCCCGGATCACGCGCATCGCCTGATACCGGCCGATGACCCGGCAATCTTGGCTGGGAGCATTCGTGCGACCCTGGCCATGCCCGAACCCGAACGACGCGCACAGGCGATCGATCTGGCACAACATGTCCGCCAGAACTTCTGCCTCAACGCGATGATCGACGGCGTACTGGCAGCATACCGCGTCGCGCTGGTGCGACGCGGTATCGACGCGTGATGAAACACTGTCGCGTTAGATCGCCGGACAGGAAATCGTATCCAGTCCGGTGACCTAACCCTTTGTGTTTGCATCGGCTTTGTCCCGAAAACCGCATTCCACTTTTCGGGCCGATGTTTTAGAGGAACTTCAGGCCGACGACGCCTGCGATGACCAGCGCGATGCCGACCCAGCCGGACAGATAGATCCGCTGCCCGAAGGCAAGGGCTCCAACGATGGCCGTGATCACCAGCCCCGCTCCGCCCCAGACCGCGTAGGCGACCGAAAGGTCCATGCCGCGTATGGCCTGTGCCAGGGCCGCGAAGGCGCCGACGACGAGGACCATCCCGACGGCACCGAGCAATCGCCGCCTCATGCCGTCGGAGAGCTTGAGCAGATAGGTACCGAGGACTTCGAGTATGACCGCAAGCCCAAGCCAGGCAAAGGCAAGCGACTGCGGCTGAAGAAGCATGGTCACGCCAGCCTCCCCTGCTTACCCTCCTCGACACCGTGCCCGACACCGCGCTCGAGCAGCACGATACCGGCGATGATGGCCGCAAGCGCCAGCAGGCGCTCAGGCGTCAGATGCTCGCCGAAGAGAAGATGGCCCGCGGCGGCGATGCCGACGATGCCGAGCCCCTCCCAGACGGCATAGGCAACCGCCATGGGGATGACACGCAGCGCCACGCTGAGCAGCGCGAAGGACAATCCGATCAGAACGAGCGGTAGAGCCGTGATGAGCCACGGCTCAGCGACGACCGACTTCAACGCGGCCGTCGCGACAATCTCGACAGCAATCGCTGCGAGCAGAACCAACCAATGAAAAGACATGATGCACACGGGCGAAGCCGGCGCTTACCGTCGGGAAGCGACGTTAGGCAGCTAAGCAAAGTTAGAGTTTTTACGAACGAGTTTCGAAGACCAAGCCCTGGCAGATTGAACTGCTGGGGCTGCACAGCGACTTGCCCAATTGCCTGAATTGGCAACCGCGGGCATCGCTCAGAAATGTTCTTCTCAGACACTCATCGCGAATGGATATGCCCGTTTTAATGCTTTTTGTCAACCAACATCAACTTTATGAGCCAGAAACGACTGCTTTTCGATGCAAAATCGGAAAAAATGGGAGTGAGCTAATTCCTTGGCCGGACGAGAGAAAATCAACTTTCTTTGCATCGGGTTTGAGACGCCGCTTGCAGGGGGATAAACTGGACCGTTCGCGATGGTCCGGAATGCCGTAGAGTCTCCTTGCTGGTCACAAGACAGCGAAGCATCGGATTAAGCCTTCCGAGAGCATTTTGAGCTAATCGCAAGCCGGGACCGGGAGGTGAGTATTGCTCCGGTCTGAGTAGAGGTAGCGTGTGATGGGCACTTTCGATGTGCGTGACCTGATCCAGGCCGACGCGGCCGGAGCATCAGATCCAGCCGGCGGGAGCAAGACGGGTTCGACCCGCGCTTTCCATCCCCTGGCCGAACGCATCGCGGCGATGCCGGTCAAGCCGACACTCTCCCCGGTCCTGATCGAAGGCCTGGTGCGCCTGTTCGACGTTCTGGCCATCGTCAGCGTGGCAGGGCTGGTCTACTGGTTCTATGTCGCGGGCACCACCAGCAGCACCCTTCTCTATCAGATCACCGTTCTCCTGGTGAGCGTCGGCGCACTCGCCGCCTTCCAGGCGCTGCATCTCTACCATATAGGCGCTTTGCGCCATTTCGTCCCGACGGCTGCCCGGCTCGTCGCGGGCTGGACCATGCTGTTCCTGATCGCACTCGCCGCCTTCTTCTTCATGAAGGTCGGAAGCCAGTTTTCCCGGGTCTGGCTGGCTGGCTTCTATGGCGGCGGTCTCGCAGCCCTGCTCGGCGAGCGCCTTCTCGTGACGATGGCCGTGCGCCGGCTGACACGCACGGGACGGCTCGAGCGGCGCACGGCCATCGTCGGCGGCGGCGCTGCGGGCGAAGCGTTGATCAAGGCGCTCGAAGCGGAAAAGGACTCCGGACTGCAGATTTGCGGCGTCTTCGACGATCGCAACGACGATCGCTCGCCCGATCTCGTCGCCGGCTATCCAAAGCTCGGCACGATCGACGACCTTGTCGAGTTCGCCCGCCGCACCAAGCTCGACCTGGTGATCTTCACCCTGCCGATCTCGGCGGAGGGACGCATCCTGCAGATGCTGCGCAAGCTCTGGGTTCTGCCGATCGACATCCGTCTCTCCGCCCATATGTCGAAGCTGCGGCTACGACCGCGCTCCTATTCCTATATCGGCGCGGTGCCGGTGCTCGATGTGTTCGACCGGCCGATCGCGGACTGGGACATCGTGGTGAAATGGCTGTTCGACAAGATCGTCGGCACCCTTGCCCTGATCGCCCTCTCGCCGGTTCTTCTGATCACGGCGATCGCGGTGAAGCTCGACTCGAAGGGGCCGGTCCTGTTCCGGCAGAAGCGCTACGGCTTCAACAACGAACAGATCGAAGTCTTCAAGTTCCGCTCGCTCTATCACGAGATGCAGGATGTTACCGCCAGCAAGCTGGTGACCAAGGATGATCCGCGCGTCACCCGCGTCGGCCGTTTCATCCGCAAGACTTCGATCGACGAGTTGCCGCAGCTCTTCAACGTGGTGTTCAAGGGCAATCTCTCGCTGGTCGGCCCCCGCCCGCATGTCGTCCACGGCAAGGCCGACAACCGCGCCTATGAGCAGGTGGTCGACGGCTATTTCGCCCGCCACAGGGTCAAGCCGGGCATCACCGGCTGGGCTCAGATCCATGGCTGGCGCGGGGAGACCGACACCGAGGACAAGATCCAGCGCCGCGTCGAGCACGACCTGTACTACATCGAAAACTGGTCCGTGATGCTCGATCTCTACATTCTGTACAAGACGCCGATCTCGCTGCTGACCAAGTCCGAGAACGCCTATTGAGCGCGCTCGCCGACCGCGCGGGAGATGAAGGCGGCCGTCGCGGCCTGAGGGTGTCCTTGGCCTCGATCAAGCGAGGCACGCTCTGGCTGCTGACCGCCTCCAGCGGCTTCGCGCTGATCGAGCCGTCACCCTATGAATTCTTCTTCCTGCTCACGCTGTTCGTCTTCGCGCTGACAGGCATCCGCTTCTCGCAAAAGCTGCTGCCGATGGTCGTTCTGCTGCTACTCTATAATATCGGCGGCATCTTCTCGCTAATTCCGTGGATGGACGAGCCGGCCTCCGTGCGCTTCACAGCCGTCTCGGTCTACCTGATGATCACTGCGATCTTCTTCGCGGCCATCATGGCGGAGGACCCGCTCGGCCGGCTGGAAACCCTGCGCAAGGGCTATCTCTTCGCCGCCTGGTGCGCGAGCTTTGCCGGCATCCTCGGCTATTTCGACATCGCCGGCCTTTCCGACGTCTTCTCCTATGCCGGCCGCGCCTCCGGCACGTTCAAGGATCCCAATGTGCTGGGGCCCTTCCTCGTGGTGCCTATCGTCTACGCGCTGCAGCATATCCTGATTGGGCGCCTGGGCCTGATACGCGGCTTCCTGGTGATGAGCGTGCCGCTGATGGCCGTGCTACTGGCCTTCTCGCGCGGGGCCTGGGGCAATCTGGCCGGCTCGGCCCTGATGATGGTCGGGCTGATGTTCCTGACTGCACCCAACGCTGCGCGCCGCGCCCGGATCGTGATGCTCACCCTCACTGCGCTTGGGGGCATCCTTGTCGCATTGCTGATCGCGCTCTCGTTCGAGAGCATCCGCGACATCTTCGAGATTCGCGCCAGCCTCAACCAGAGCTACGACCAGGGCGTAACCGGCCGATTCGGCAGCCAGCTGCGCTCGCTCCCGCTCCTCCTCGATGCGCCCAACGGGCTTGGCCCGTTGCGCTTCCGTTGGCATTTCCCGGAAGATCCGCACAACGTCTACATCAATGCGTTCGCCTCCTATGGCTGGCTCGGCGGCATCGCCTATCTCGGCTTGATGGTCACCACCTGCTATGTCGGCTGGCGTCTCGTCTTCAACCGCTCGCCCTGGCAGAACCACGCGATCGTGCTGTGGTCGGTGCTGTTCATCACCATCCTGCAGGGTGTCCAGATCGACACGGACCACTGGCGGCACTTCTACCTGCTGCTCGGGCTGGTCTGGGGCCTGGCAGCGCTCAAGCCGGGCAACGCTGCCGGTCAACTCCCGCGCGGACGATTGCCCGCTGGTCGGGCATAGGTCATCGGACTGGATATCGTCTCCGGTTCTCTGACCTGCCCTTCTGTGTCCGCATCGGCTTCCCCAAGACCGCAATCCATTTTTCAGGTCGGTGTCCTAGACCGGCGCCTTGCGGACCAGCACGTAGTCGTAGGTCGTCACCAGGTCCCAGCCCGTTTTCGCAGCCAGCAGGTTGAAGGCGTGGTCGATCTCCCGCAGCCCCGGCAAGCGCTCGAAATAGCCATGCCCCCAGAAGCGCTGGACGTGAACATCGCGGAATCCGGCCCGGTTGAGCATCGGCGTCAGCTGCGCGCGGCTGCCGCGGCACCAGTCGTAATGGGCCGGGAATTTTGGATCGCTGCCGTCCTGCCGACGTGCCGGAAACAGCGCGTGCAAGATGGCGCGCGAGGCGGCCTCCGGCAGGATGTGGTTCAGCGCGAAGACCGGCGCCCAGAGCGTCGGGAAGAAGGCCAGCGCCATTCCGCCTGGCGCCAGCAGCGCATGGATGTTCGTCCAGGCCCGCTCGACATCCCGGATATGCTCGAAGACCATGCGCGAGACCATCAGGTCGTAGCCGCCGCATTCGACATCAGGTTCGGACAGATCGCCAGCAATGTCGAAACGCGCCGTCCGCAGGCCGGGCGCCGACAAGGCCAACTCGTTCGCGTCGATATCATTGACGACGAGGTCCAGACCATGGCTGGCGGCTTCGGCGGCGGAGAACAGCGGGTCGCGGCCACCACCGATCTCGCAGATCCGCCTCAAGCCGAACTGTCGGGTCAGGGCGAGAATCGTCCGCTCGTAGTTCTTCCAGGCCCAGCGCGAATGCCAATCGGGCTGCAGCTCGGCGAAGAAGGTTTCGAGAGCGCGGTCCTGATTCCGTGTCGCCCTTGCGGCTGTTCCCTTCGCACCCAACGCAATCGTCGCGGTCATGCCACTCTCCACCGATCATCCGGGAGGGAGGATGTGGACGAACGGCTCTCTCCGCAATGTTTTGCTTAACATGCAGTTAATGCCGACGGTTTCGAAGCCGGAAGGCTATCGCTCAAGGGTATGCGTCCAGCCGGCTCCTGCCATGGAGCCCCTTGGCGCTTGTTCCCGGTGCACGCCGAAAGCGCAGGTGGACGTGGTTCTTTCGCGCCCCGAACCAAGGCTTGGCGCGAGATATGGCAGCGCGGCATGGCGGCGATGCAGCGCTTCTGAAAAACCCTGCGGAGAGTATGCCGAAGCGCGTTGCATCCGCGCGCCCACCCCTCTATAAGCCGCCCTGTCGGAGCGTAGCGCAGCCCGGTTAGCGCACTTGTCTGGGGGACAAGGGGTCGGAGGTTCGAATCCTCTCGCTCCGACCATAAAACCTCATGGAACCATTGAGTTGGCGAACGGCATTAAGATGCCGCGGCGCCGTATCTGCTCGGGCACATTCGGGCTACACCAGCGCGATTCTGGCATTTCCAGCACGTGGGCCAAGCGTCAGTTGCGGCTCGCGAGGGAACTGCCGAGCTCTGACGCTATGCTGTTCTGATCTGGAAATTGATCGAGCGCGGCGGGAAGAGAATCAAGCGGCGGCGCACTTCAGCGCCGCGCATCGACCTTTGAAGCGACGGCGCCCTCCGCTCCCCTCAACCGGCCGAATCGTTCCCAGTTGGGCGGCATCGGCTCGCCGAAAATGCGGGCCAGCATCATGCGGCCGACCTCAGCGGAATAGTGAGCCTGGTCGCCCATCCAATAGTTCGGATCGTCCGAGAGCCAGTCGGCGCCCGTGAAGTCCCAGAGCGGCGTGACACGCGCAACCTGATCAAGCGCTTGCGCGAGATCCTTCGGCAAATAGCGGCTCTCGACGGCACGGTGGAGCGGGCTGACGGCCACAATGAGCCTGGTGCCGTTCTGTCGAGACAGCGTGGCGATACGCTGCAGGATCTGCAGCTGGTCTGCGAAATACGCGCGCTGCGCGAACGGCCTGTTGTAGTCGCTTCCGGCCTGCGAGCCACGCCCGGCCAAGCTGCTCAACGATGCCAAACGGACGAATGCCAGTTTCACCTTGTCGACGACCGAAGGGCTCTTGCGATCCCTCTCCTCGATCGCGGCGCGGGCCTCGCGCAGGATACGCTGCCAGCTCCGGACCTGCATGGCCGTCAGATTGCGCCACCAGAAATACACGCCGCTTTCGCCGCTCAGGGCCTGAGGCAGCAAGGTCTCGATGTAGCGGTTTGTCGCCGGGGGATCTCCGAAGGTATCGATATCGAGGAGCAGGAACACCGTGCGCAAGTGCTGCCCTCGTTTCGCCTTGTCGGCGAGGACGTATTCGAGCGCGGGCAGGAAGTCCGGCAGCATGCCGCGTGTGGCCCAGAAACTGGCGAAATTCACCCCGTCCAAGCGGCGGGACAGCTCCGCTGGCGCAGTGGCCTGGGCGCGAGAGGAGCCGAACAGCACGCCCTCGAAACTGTCCGGCGCAGCGTCATAGGCCGCGAGATTACGGTAGTGGTAATTGAGGTTGGGCGTACGCGGAAGGACGTTTGTGCCGAACACGCCCTGCGGATCGATCACGACATTCGCGACGACCACGCTGGCAAAGAACGCCGCAGCGCCCAGGATAAGGGCCAGCGCATAGGTCCGAGGGTTCATCCCGGACGCAGCGGAAACCGGCTTCTTCTTACGCCAGAGCATCGGGCAAACCTGGCTGGAGTTCGGCAAGGCGTCCGTCGAGGAAAAGGCTGCGGGCAAGGCCGCGCTGGATCTTGCCGCTCGTCGTCTTCGGCAGGTTGCCGGGGCGGATCAGTACGACATCCTGGATGGCAAGCTCGTGCTCGGTGGCGATCGCCTCGCGGATCGTGTCCTCGATGTCATCGATGGAGACGTGGCGCATCTGCGTCCGCTCGATTTCCTGCACCACGACAAGACGGCCCTCGCCATCCTCGTCCAGGATCGAGAAGGCGGCGCCGCCATGCCTCCGCAAGGCCGGGTGGCTCGCCTGAACGGTGTCCTCGAGGTCCTGCGGATAATGGTTGATGCCGCGAATGATGATCACGTCCTTGATGCGCCCGGTGATGAAGAGCTCGCCGGTGTCATCGAGGAACCCGAGATCGCCGGTACGAAGCCAGCGCTCCGCCGCTTCCCCTTCGATCCGCGGCCAGAAGGTCGCGGCGGTGGCCTTGGCGTTTTGCCAATAGCCCTGGGTGACATTCGGACCGGAAATCCAGATCTCGCCGGCATGACCGGTTTGAAGGCGTCGGCATGTCTCCGGATCGACGATTGCGAGCCTTTCGCCGACGAGGGCCTTGCCGCAGCCTGCGACGAACTGCGCGTCGTC
The DNA here is from genome assembly GCF_056396065.1 of Allobosea sp. 05T433. NCBI lineage: Bacteria > Pseudomonadati > Pseudomonadota > Alphaproteobacteria > Hyphomicrobiales > Alloboseaceae > Allobosea > Allobosea sp. 05T433. The sequence goes on from NZ_JBFTKS010000052.1 coordinate 15,892, forward strand.
TTCGCTCGTCGGCGCGGCCGCGCGAAGGCGTTGCAGCGCCTCCCGGCTTATCCGACGTTTTACGAGCCCCCGCCCCCGTCCGCCGCCGGAGGCGAGAAGCGTCGCCTCCGCGAGCCCGTAGGCCGGCGAACATGCGTCCGGCGCGAAGCCATAGGGCGCGAAGGTCTCGGTGAAGCGCTCCATCGTTTCCGCGCGCACCGGCTCGGCGCCGTTGAGCGCAATTTTCCAGTGGGACAGATCGATCCCCGCCATCTGGTCGGGGCGGAAGCGATCGACGCAGAGATCGAAGGCAAAGTTCGGCGCCGTCGCGAACTCGGCGCGGTAGTCGCTGATCGCGCGCAGCCAGTTCAGGGGGCGCTGCATAAAGCTGACGGGGGCCATGAGTACGCAAAGCGAGCCGATATAGAGCGTCTGCAGCACGTTCAGGATGAGCCCCATGTCGTGATAGAGCGGCACCCAGCTCACATAGGTCGTCGCGCGGGTGTTGCCGTATACGAGCCGGATCATCTCGCTATTGGCGAGAAGGTTGCCATGGCTCACCATCACGCCCTTGGGATCCGACGTCGAGCCCGAGGTATATTGCAGGAAAGCCAGGTCCTGCAGGCCGGGCTCCGGGAACATGCTTCCCGCCGGCGCCTGGGCCTCCTTCGTGGCGTCGACGGCCATGAAATCGAGCGTGGGGGCCTGGAGACGCTCCGAGAGGTCGCCGCGTGTCGCCTGCAGTGCCGGACTCGTCAATGCGATACGCGGCGTGCAGTCGGCGACGATGCTGGCGCTCGAATTGCGCGCGCCCAGGCGCCGTGGCGGCATCATCGGTACAGCGATCGTGCCGGCAATCAGGCAGCCGAAGAAGGCGACGAGGAAATCGAGCCCAGGCGGGAACATCAGGAGCGCGCGCTCTCCGGAGAGACCGCGCCCTACCAGCTCCGCCGCAAGCGCACGGGCGCGGCGCTCGAGCTCCGAGAAGGTGAGCGATGCCTCCTCGCCGCCGCGATCCGACAGGAAGGCATAGGCGCGCTCGTTCGGCTGCTCCGCGGCGCGCGCACGCAGCAGCTCGACCATCGAGCTGTAGCCGGCCTCGAGGACCGCCGGGCTCTCCTGAATTGTCGGAATCTGGTTCAATCCTGCGCTCCCGCGAGGTGACGGGCAAGCGCTGCGATGCTGGGGTATTCGAAGGCCAGTTCAGGGGCGAGTTCGCGCCCAAGCCATTCCTCGAGCTCGGCCACCAGGTAAACCGCCATCGCGGAATCGACGCCCAGGCGCGTGAACTTGGCCTGCGGATCGATCTTTTCCGCAGGACGTCGCAGCCCCTTGGCGAGATGCGCGACGCACCACGCGGTGATTTCGGCTTCGCCCTTGTCCGTTGCCATCAAACGCTACGCTCCCAGACTGATCGTCAGAATTGGTAATAGAGGAACTCGCTCACCTGCCCGAGCCGGAAGAACACTTCGCCGAAGAGCAGGAAGGCCGTGCCGAGGGCGATGAGCGAGGGGCGCCAGGCCAGCGCGCCGACATGTCTTCGCCAGTTCGACTGAGCATCGCCTTCGCGATAGCCGGTGATCTCCATCGGGTCCGGCAGGAGAAGGGCAATCGCCAGCGCCAGCAGGGTCAGCGCAGTCCCGGTGAGCGACCAGGTGCTGCCGAGCCAGGTGCGGATGAAGGCCTCAGAGATCCAGCCCTGGCGTATCGCCCACCAGTCGTGCTGGAGCGTGAGCGCCTCCGCGACCGGGGATTGACCCATGCCTCCCATGGCGGCGAAGAGATGCCCCGACGTCTCGATATCCGCAGAGCGAAACAGGACAGAGCCCACCACGAAGGCCGTAAAGGTCAGCGCCCATCCGACGAACCGCCCAGTCTGTGTCGGCTCATCCCGCTCGGGCACGATCCGCTGCCAGATCGTGTTGATGGTGAGAAGGCAGCCGTGATAGGCGCCCCATACCACGAACGTCCACCCGGCTCCGTGCCAGAGACCGGCCAGGGTCATCGTGATCATCACTGCGATGGCGCGCCACCACCCCATCGGCCGGCCGAAGGTCAGCGGCCCGTAGACATAGTCCCGCAGCCACTGCGACAGCGTGATGTGCCACCGCCGCCAGAAGTCCAGGATGCTGGTTGCGCGCAATGGTGCGGCAAAATTCACGGGCAGCCGGAAATTGAACAACAGCCCGAGGCCGATCGCCATCTCGGAATAGCCGGAAAAGTCGAAGTAGATCTGGGCCGAGAAGGCCAGGGCACCGCCCCATGCGGCGATGGCGGTAACCGGGTCGCCCCTCGCCGCAGCGTCGAAGACCGTGCCGACATGCGGCGAAAGCGAATCGGCGATCAGCACCTTCTTGGCGAGGCCGATGATGAAAATCGTCAGCCCAAGGGCAACGTTCGACCAATCCAACCGGAAGCGCGCATCATCGCCGAGCTGCCGGCCGAAGCTGTTCCAGCGCACGATGGGTCCCGCGATCAGATGCGGGAAGAAGGCGACAAAGAACGCGTAGCGGCTGAAATGAAGCGGAACTTTGCGGCGGTAGACGTCGACCAGAAAGGCGATCTGCACGAATGTCGTGAACGACAAGGCGAGCGGAACGACGGGGGGCGCGGCTTTGTAGGAATGAACGATCGAGAGAAGGAAATCAGCGTATTTCCAATAGCATAGCACGAGGATGTTGCTGACGATTCCGAAGACCAGGAGTCGCTTCGCCGCCGGCTTCTCCGCGGCTGCGATCAGCCGTGCGAACCAGAAATTCGCGACGATCGACGCCACGGGCAACAGCACATAAGGCGGGTTCCACCATGCATAGAAGACGAGCGACGACAGCGTCGTGCCGATGATCGCGGCCGCGGCGCTCACGCGCGCCAATGCGAAGTGCAGAAGCACCGCAAGCGGAAGAAAGACGAAGATGAACTCGGTAGAATTGAAGAGCATCGGGCGTGCCGTTGGAGCCGTGCGAGGCTACAGGCATACAGCCGGTCCGGACGCACGCAAGACGGACCGGAAGCTTGTGGCCCATTAGCCGGCCATATGTGTGAAATATGTCACCGATACTGCCGCTACGGCGCGGTCGGTCATTGGGCAATCTCCACGACTGCGCAGGAGCCTCAGTAAAGGGTCTAGCTTTGCCACTCTTCGCCTTGATCGAGATTGAGAATCGCTGCGGGCATCAAGCCCGGCATGGAGCTCGGAAGCCTGAACCAGTGATGTCGATGGCTGCGTGAATCTCTGCGGGCCTTCGGGGTACAGGTTGCTTTACCAGATTTTGATCCCCAGCCTGCCGTCATAGGCATGCGAGCGGCCATTCAGGCCGATCTGGTAGCCGGCGGAGGCATAGAGAGCTCCCATAATCGCCTCGGGTGCGCCGCGATTGATCCGACCTTTGGTCACACGGCCGCCGCCGATCGCAAGCAGGATCTGGAGCATGATGCGCCGGGCCTGCGATTGACCATGCTGATTTCGATGATCTTGCTTGTGATGAACGGATTCAGCGGCCGGCGGAGGCGGCCTCGATTGCGGAGCAAGCGGCCGCGGCGCTGAACACTGCGTCGGCGACGCTACGCGGCCGAGCGCGGACCGTGCACTTCCGGCGCTCGACGGAGACACCGCGCGTTGGCTTGCCAACGCGGCACATTATGTTCGCCGCGCGAGAGGACGAGCGCCCTTCATGTCCGCTCACGCGACCTTTGGGCTGGTTCCGCGTGGGCGGAGCCAGCCGGCGACGTTCATCCTACTGCCGCCTCTTCCCCGGCGCCCCAGGCTTGGCCGGGCTCTGCGCGGCGACCGGGTCGCTTGCGGGGAACGTATCCTTCAGCGCCTTGTCGAGCTGCTGTTCCGGCGTGCTTTCACGCTCGGTCTTTCGCTGCTGCTTCTGCTCCTTCCGGAGACTTTCGACCGCCGGGGTTGTGTGCTCTCGCATTGCCATGCCTCTGCCATTGATGAAGCCGATAGACGAGCTAACGCCAGCGAGACCCATACGTTCCCAAACCGTGTCGCTCCTCCCGGTCCCCGCGGGAGATGGCGAGGCGCTCGATCGAAGGTACTTCCGATCGTCGCCCGCCAATCCTGATCTGGCGGCTCGCTTCAGCGCCGGTATCAGGCCAGCCGCACGGAAATGCCGCCATCCACGAGCATCGGGCTTCCCGTCACGAAGCTGGACCTGTCGGACAACAGGAACAGGGCCGCCTGCGCGATCTCCTCTGAACTCGCCATGCGCTTCATCGGGTGCAGGTTGGCGACGAAATCCAGGACGGCCGGCTGTCCCTCGCCACCGCTTGGCGTGATGGTGCCGCCCGGCAGGAGCGCATTGACGCGGATGCCGTCCGCGGCATGCTCGGAGGCCAGCGACTGCATCAGGCCGATCATGCCCGCCTTGGACGCGGCATAGGCCGCCATTCCCGGCAGCCCGCCATTGCTGAAGCCGACGAAGGAGGATGTGAAGACGATCGAGCCCTGCCCGCTCTCCTTCATGGCCGGGATCTGGGCTTTCGCTGCCAGAAACGCGCTCGTCAGATTGACCGCGATGACATCGTTCCAGTTGGCCATCCCCATCTCGGCGACCGGCATCATGTCGCCGACGATGCCGGCATTGTTGAAGGCGCCGTCGAGGTGACCGAATTCCTTGAGGGCCAGGGCGACGAGCGCGCTGGCATAGTCCTCATCCCTGACGTCGCCGGCCAGACACACGGCCCGGCCATGGTTCTTCCGGATCTGCGCAGCCAAGGTTTCCATCTCGGCACCACGGCGGGCTCCGAGAACCAGCTTGGCTCCTTCGGCTGCGAACAATAGAGCCGCCGCAGCGCCGATTCCGCTGCTCGCACCCGTGATGATGATCGCCTTGTCTTCCAGTTCCACAGCTCGCTCCCCTGTCGGTGTCGTCAAGGCGAATTAGCGATTGGCCGCGGGGTGCAGCCACCCGTTTCCTGTGGTTCGGATCAGCCGCGCGGCGGAACCTGACGTCCGGCGGCACCGTTGTTCCGTCATTCGCGGATAGCCGCGAGCTTGAAACCGTGCGGAGGAGAACGCCATGGAAACGGAGACTGAACGCAGGGCCGAACGGCAATCGGCGACACGGGGCGGCGACCCGATCTCTCCTCTGCGCCCCGACGATCACTCGGCCGCCCATCCCGCACAGGAAACGCCCGTCGAAGCACGGCAGGGTTTCCTTGGCCGCCCGGTCCTGAAGGTTCTGATCGCAGGGCTTGTCCTGGCAGTATTGGCCTGGATTGTGGTCGCACTCCTGGCCCCCTGACCGGAGGCTCGCAGATGCCCCCTGGACTGCTTGCCCCTGAGCCGAGGCCTGCCGGTGCCTCGCCTGCTCCGATCCAGACAACAGAAACCCGGCCCCCTTTAGGAGAGCCGGGCCAAGTTTGGGGTCACTAACTCGTCCTGTACTACGCGCCGCGAACGATTAGGTTCCGATGGCCGATGCGCGATGAGCGCGCTCCGTTTCCACGGCGTTCTGCCATCAGATAAGCGCCCGGCGACAGTCGCGATGACGTGATGACGCTCGACTGCGCTGTGATCTCTGGCTGCGACAATGCGTCGTATATTGCGGTTATTGCCGAGGTTGAGGGGGCAATATCGTCTCACCTTTCACGATGAGGTGTAGTGATGACCTATGTACTTCGTCTTTCACTGGCTGCTCTTGTCTTACTGCCGCTCGCGGGATGCATGGAACAACAGGCGAGCCGCACGATGTCTACCCCCACGACAACATCCTCCATAGCAACTTGGCATTATAAGCCTGCTCCCGATTCAGTGAAGCTGATGGAGGAACGCACGTTCTGACGGCGCGATCGCGGAGCGGACCTTCCCGGGGTTTGTGAAGCGATGGGTCCGGAACAGCGTTTCCCTGTGACGTTCTGCTGCCGCCGGATCGTCGTCGCCCAGCCTGAGCGTATTCATCCACCTCGAGACCTTCCCCCGCATCGCTTGCGCCATGGCCGCGTCGCGTTTTCCGGCTGCAKAACGAGAACGAGCCCGCTGCACCATTCGGCGCAGCGGGCATAATCGGCGCCTATGAGCGGTCGTCCCCGGCGTGTCCGGCTCCGGCCCCATGGCCCAGATGCCTGCGCTGCGGGGCCTCGAAAGATCGGCCCCCAAGTCGTCAGCGCTGCGTGAAGAAGGTCAGCAGAACCTTGCCCCTTTCCCCGATGAGGCACAGGAACCGCCGCGGTTTGTCCGTGCGATCCGTGCGCAAGTAGGCTTCGCCCATGATGATGCGTGTGATCGGCGTATCCCCCACCTTGGTTTCGGAGGTGGCGATCGTCGCCCCGTCCTCGTCGATATAGATGTCCTTGATCTCTGGCTCCCGCGACGAGATCGTATGGAGCGCCGTGGCCTTGCAGGCGACGATCTCGGGTGAGGACGGATTTTCTGCCGGAGCAGTCTGGCTGGACGCGGCGCCCGAGAGCAGCGCCAGCGCAATCAGGCTATGGAAAGTCGTACGGATCATGATCAGCACTCTGTTGAGGTCGAGGCTAAACGCATGATCCTGGCGCCGGTTCAAAACTGCCCGGCACCGGACACTCCATCCTCGCCGACGCACGGGCTCGCCGTGCTCTCGCCGCACGCCGCAGGGGCGCCCTCCGAGACTCCATCGATCACGGCCAGGTGAGCGTATCGCAGACACGCATGGCCGCCGAGGTTTTGACTCGCACTTGCTCGAGAACATAACTAGAACAATCGAAGGCCGCGGAGATTCACGCCATGAATGTCGACACCTTCATCATCCAGGAATTCGTCACCCGCCGGAAACGGCTGGTGCCGGGCAACAAGACGCCCGCCAAGACCAAGCACCATGCCCTGCGCGATGCGGAGCGGCTCGCGGGGCGGGCGGAAGGCGTCGCCGTCATCCATGTCGTGGCCGATGACGAGACCAGCGAACTCAGCTCGATTGAGGTTCTCGCCCGCCATGGCGCCATTCCCGAGGAGTTTGAGGAAGGCATCAGGGCCGCATGATATGTCCCAAGGGGTCTAGATGTGCGGTCTCGGGATGAGATGGTGCGGATTGATTTTGAAGGGTGACGGGTCACTGATCCAGGCGTCGCAGATGGCCTGATAGGGCGTTCGCCATCGCAGCGCCTTGAGATGCTTGGCGAAGTTGTAGGCGGTAACGAAGACC
>NZ_JBFTKS010000053.1:0-18899 GCF_056396065.1 Allobosea sp. 05T433
CCTCACAGACTTCGTTGCCGCCTACAATTTCGGCCGCCGGCTGAAGACCCTTAGGGGGCTCACACCCTACGAGTTCATCTGCAAATGCTGGACTTCAGAGCCAGAACGATTCAGGCTCGATCCAATCCATCAAATGCCGGGACTGAACAGCTAGCGAGCCAATGGACTATCCCAGACGAGAAGCAGCAGCGCCTTGAGCTCGGTGAAACGCTCTGGCCCAAGTTCGATGCTCCACTCGCGCTCGATGTCGCGCAATATGACGACCATCTTCCGGAATGCGGCGTGTCCACGTTCGGTAAAGCGGATCTCCCGGGCGTTGCCGTCGCCCGGAACATCCGACCGGACGATATAGCCGAAGCCCTCCAGGCTCCGGAGCAGTTGGTTGATGGCTTGCTTGCTCATGCCGGCTCGCTCGGCGAGTGTGGCCGGGCGAACGTGGTCAGGACCGGGAAATTGCAACACCGCCATATGCGGCAGGCGCAACTCGTCAAAGCCAGCGGCGTTGAGCTCCTTGATGAGCCGCCGCTGGATTGCCTGGGCTGGAACGCGCAGCAAGGCGCCGATCAGCATGTCCTCGGTTCGCATCGGCAGGCCTTCTGAGATAGATCGTTGACTTTCGGTAAATGGCGTTTACCATCAAATGGTAAATGTAGTTTACCAAATGAGGTTTCGCAATGCCGCAGCCAGCCATAGGTCTCTGCATCAACCCTTCCGACGAAGCCATTGTGACCAGTGGGCTCGCGGTCCATTTCCTGCTGACCGGAGAGCATTCGAACGGCAGCATTGCGGCCTTTGAACTACTGGTCCCAGCGTCTCAGCGATTACCAGCTCCCGCGCACAGCCACGACCACTATGAAGAGACGATCTATGGCATCGACGGCGTCCTGACCTGGACGGTCGACGGGAAGCAGATCGATGTTGGGCCAGGGCAGGCACTGTGCATTCCGCGAGGCGCCGTTCATCGGTTTGATAACAATGGGAATCAGGACGCGAAGACACTTTGTGTGATTACGCCGGCCGCGATTGGACCGGAGTATTTCCGCGAGGTCTTCGCAGTGGCCAACGCGGCACACGGTGGTCCACCGGACCGGGCCAAGATAGTCGAAATCATGCGCCGTCACGGCCTTACGCCAGCAGTGCCCCAGATTTAGAGGCCAGGAGGATCAGCAGGCGCTGATTTTTTCCCTGCGGCGTCAGCCAGGGTATCCGCACCACAACCCTGCTCAGTCATCCCGAGACAGGCGGGATCAAAAGCCTCTGGCAGGGTCGCAGCGGTGTGGCCGCGAGGGACGAGCTCCAGAGCTTCGTTCCCAAGTCGAGCCCGTTTCGTGCAATGCCGTCCGCGTCGAAGCAGCAACCACCACGCGCTTTCGTTGGACCGAGCCGCTGGAAAGGCCCGCCGTTTCCGGCGGGCCTTATGACGTCACTCGATGATCTGAACGATCTTTCGGGTCTTGGGTTCGACCAGCACCGGTTGATCGTTGATGACGGTGTAGCGATACTCGGTTTTGCCGTAACGAGCCGGCACCTCGTGGTAGGTGACGGTTTCGGGAAGAGTGGCCCCGACGACAACCTTCTCCTTGTAGGCCACTGACGGCACCTTCTGTTCCCTGACATTCGTGCGGAATTCAGTGCGATGGTCGGCGGCGATGCCGCCAACGATCGCGCCGCCCACGGCGCCACCAACACCCTCCAACCGCCGCACCTGCAGGCCCGCCAACATTGGCGGCTCCGACCGCTCCGGCCCCGGCACCGGCCGCGGCGCCGCCTGCAGAACCAGAACTAGACTGCGCAAACACTGCGGCTGGCGTAATGGCGAGCGCTGCAACAAGCAGAATCTTCTTGATCATGTCGACCTCCCAATGGCCCCCGGCGACCTGTAGAATGGCCTTCTAAGGCAGTGGTTCCATGGACGTTTGTTCAGAATTAGACTCGACTGCCAATGATACTGTTTAGAGTTTCTCTAACGTCGGCGCATGGGATATTCTTTGGTAATGGCGAGCACAGGGTCCCCCACTAAGTTGACGATCCGGACAGGGGTCGAAGCGGCTTCTGCGCGAGAGCACTTGCGACGGCTTAGGGACGCTGAAAGCGGATCGAACCATCAATCCGGGTCGGTGCACGAGCGGGAGAGGATCGCCCTCGAAGAAGCTTTGCGAGCGTTCAAGGCCTCGCGGCACCCAACGAAATTGTAGGGCCGCAATACTACCCCGCAGCTAACTGCCGTTATTTTTTATCGCGGGCACGGGTAGACGACGCACACTTTTCTTGGGGAATGTGCAGGTGGCTCTACCGGATTGAGCGCGGCTTCCCGTGATGAGTTGGCGTTGCTAAAAGGCTGCGGTTAGGGACTAGTCCTGCGCACACATCGCGTCGTCAATCTCCTGCTCGATCTCAAGGGCTAGCACGCGGCATTCCTCCGCGCGTACGCGGCCCGCTTGCGAATAGATTTTCGACCAATGGGCCGCCGCCTCGCACGCCAGATCATACTCTTCGAGCAGGTCCGGCAGTACCGAGATGCGGCCGCATCTAACCCGCAACTCCGTCGGTGCAGACATTAGATCAGTAGAACGCTGCGCAAGATACCTTCGTCGAAAATCACGGTATGACGAATCGTCAGTGCAGTCGAAAAATCTAAAGTCGCATGCCTCCGTCCACTGCGATCTCCGCACCATTGATATAATTTCCATCTGGCAAGCAGAGCAGAAGGGCAATACCTACGCAATCTTCTGGAACGCCTATTCGTCCGAGCGGAATACGCGCGATGGCTTGTTTTTCGCGGCCTTGTTGTGCGAGTATCGCGCGATTGCGGTCGGTGCGGATGGCACCGGGCTGGATGACGTTGAAGGTAACGTCTGCAGCCCGCGTGGTGCGAGCCAAATTCAAAATTATGTTTGTCTGCGCGGCCTTGGTGGCTGCGTAGTAGAGACAATCGTCGTTCGCCCTCATCTCCTGGACAGATCCAATTGCGATGACACGGCCAAAGTTCTGGGCACGCATGCCCGGCAGGAAGGCCTTCAAGAGGCGTGCGGTCGCGTGCAGATTGACCTCACTCTGCATGGTCAAAGCGTCGTCGCTCAAATTGTCGAGCGTCTGGCGGATTTCAGTTGAGGCGCATAACACAAGAATGTCGGGCGCGAGCGCTTGCGCTCTCAGTTCAACGACCATTCGCTCAACGGCATTGGGCTCGGCAAGATCAGCGATAAGCGATACGGCCTTAACATCGCCATCACCATCGCCGAGCCGACGGGCAACCGCGAGCGCCTCGTCGTCGCGKTCGTGGACCACGAGGCGAGCGCCTGCACCGGCGAGCGCCGTCGCGATCGCAAGTCCGATGCCGCGAGCCGCGCCGGTGACCAGCGCGACACGTCCTGAAAGCGCCCCTGCCATCAGCCGAGAAGAGGCTTCACGCGCTTGACCGCGTCGTCCATCGCCTGCTGCGGCGGCTTGATGCCTAGCACGGCGGCTTGCGTCTCCTCGATGAAGATGTCGTGGGCGCGGGCCTGCTCGTCGAAGGCCGGGAGATGGATGCGCGACGCCTTCAACGCCGCTGCCTCGTCGGCCGCATAAGGCATCGCGGCCTTCAGCGTCGGCTCGGCATAGGTCGAGATCCGCGTCGGTCCGTTGCCGTTCAGGGCCATCGCCATTGTGCCGGCCTTGGACGACAGGGCGCGGATCAACTCCCAGCTCAGCGGTTTCTGTTTGGCGTTCTTCGGGATCATCAGCGCCCAGAACTCGACCGTCGGAGCGAAGGCGACCTTGCCGGCGAGGTCCGCGGCCATTGGCGGCAGCAGCGATTTGAAGCGCCCGCCATATTTGCCCTTGCTCGGGTCGTTATAGGTCACCAGCCGCGCGAAGGGGTTGATCGTGATCGCGGCACGGCCCTGCTGCATCCAGCTGGTGATCTCCTCATTGTTCACCGTGGCGAAGTTCCGCGGCAGCACGCCGGCCTTGTAGAGCTCGGCCAGCACTGTCAGCGCCTTGACCATGCCGGGCTCGGCGGCGACCAGCTTGCCGTCCGGCGTCATGTAGTCGCCGCCGAGGCAGCGGGCGAGCGTCAGGAAGTTCGAGGCGAAGGCGGCGGTGAAGGCGAGGCCATAGACCTGCGTGCCGTCATCGCGCTTGAAGGTGAGCTTGCGCGCCGCCTCGATCAGCTCCTCGAACGTGGTCGGCAGCTTGACGCCACGCTCTTCCAGCAGCGCCTCGTTGTAGATCAGTGCGTTGGTGGCGTGGCGGACCGGGATGCCGTGCAGGGCGCCGTCCAGCTTCAGCGGCGCGACCAGGCCGGGCGCGAAGTCCTCCGGTGCCTCCAGCGCCGCCTCCTTCATCAACCCGTCCAGTGGCTCGAAGAGCCTGAGGTTGCGCGGCACCGCGCGGCCGTTGAGCAGGTAGCCGACGTCAATCGAGGTCTCGCCCAGCGTGACCTCGCGCAACAGCCGCTCATGGATGGCGTTGTTGTCGCCGAAGGTGACCCAGTTGACGCCGGCGCCGGCCTGATTGCGCCAGGCCTCCGTTGCGTCGCCGCCGGGACCGGTGGTGGCGCAGGTCTGGTGGACCCGGTGACCGAGCGCGGTCACCGTCTTGGCCTGGGCCAGGGATGGAAGGGCCGCGAGCGCAGCGGCGCCGGCGGTTCCGGTGAGCAGGGTACGTCGGGAAATGGCGTGCATGGTGTCTACCTCGGAACGTTCGGTTTCAGGCAGCGGCGGTCTGTTCGCTCAGGCGGATCTCGACGCCGGCGCGCTCACTGACCAGGCGCAGGATGCTCGTGAAGTCGTCGCGCGGGTATTGCTCGGTCGTCTCGTCGAGCAATTGGAGAACCGCAGCGCCGAGCGTAAGCGGCACGCCGATCTCTTCAGCGAGCTTGGTGGCGAGGCGCTGGTCCTTGCGCGCCAGGCGCGACATGAAGCCCGGCGAGAAATCACCCAGAAAGGCCTTGCCCGGCATCAGCTTGTGCAGCCAGGCGTTGTTGGTGCCAGTGCCGCCGCTGATCCTGACCATGAGGTCGAGCGGCAGGCCCGCCTTGAGGCCGATTGTCATAGCCTCGGCGATGGCGCTGACGATGCCGGCCGAGAGGAAGTTGTTGACGAGCTTCATCGCGGTGCCGTTGCCGAGCTCGCCGCAATGGGTGATCGTGTCGGCCATCCGGCGCAGCAGCGGCTCGACCTCCTGGAAGACGGCGAGATCGCCGCCGATCATCAGAGCGAGCGTGCCGGCACGGGCGTTCTCAACGCCACGCGCCACGGGGCTGTCGATCATCCGGATGCCACATGCCGCGAGGCGGGCACCGACGCGCCGGCTGGTGACCGGATCGATCGTGCTCATGTCGACATAGATCAAGCCGGGGCCAGCATTCGCCTCGATGCCGCCAGGACCCAGCGCCGTCTCCTCGACATCGGGAGCATCGGGCAGCATGGTGATGACCACGTCGCTCTGGCGCACGAGTTCGGCGATGGTCGCAGCGCGGTGGGCGCCGGCCTTTTCCGCTTCGGCGAGCGCGGCCTCGCTGAGATCGAAGACCGTCAGCGGATAGCCGCCACGCAGTACGTTGAGCGCCATCGGCAGGCCCATCGTGCCGATGCCGATGAAGCCGATTCTGGCGTTGGGAGACAAAGTGGCAGCCATCAGGATTTCACCATGGGTTCGACGCGGCGCTTGAGATCGGCAACGCCCTGCTCGGGCGTGACCTGGCCAAGGGCGACCGCCTGGACGGCCTGCGCGAGCGCATCGCCGGCCTCGACGGCGCGATCGAAAGCGGGCAGCGGCGGGCGGGCAACGGCCAGGACCTTTGCCTCGGCGGCGGCGTAGGGCACCGCATCCTTGACGCGCTGGTCGTCATAGGCGGAGGCCCGAACCGGGCCGTTGCCATTGAGGGCGCCCCGGATCACCGCCTCCTTCGCGGTCATCGCCTTGACAAGCGACCAGGCGAGCTCCTTGTTGCGCGAGTTCTTCGGGATGACGAACGACCAGAACTCTGTCGTGCCAACGATGGCCCCAGTGCCGAAATCGCGCGAGGCCGGCGGTGCGATCGCGCTGATCTTGCCGGGAAACTGGCTCTTCTGCGGGTCGTTGAAGGCGAAGTACCGGCCGAAGGCGAAATGGCACATCGCCGCCCGCCCGGCCTGCATCTGGGTGATGACCTCGTCCTGCTTGAGAGTTGCGAAATTGCGCGGCAGGGCGCGTGCGGCGTAGAGGTCGCGGAAGACCTCGAAGGTCTTCAGCATGCCGGCCTCGTTGGGAATGACCTTGAGGTCCTCGCTGATGAACGGCGCGTCCCAGGCGAGCGACAGCGTCACCATGTTGACGTAGCTGACGCCCTCCATCGCAAAGCCGCTGACCGGCACGCCGGCGGCGTTGGTGAACGTCGCCGCCTTGGCGATCTCGATCATCTCCTCGATCGTCTTCGGCGCCGCCGCGAGCTTGCGCTCTGCGAGGATGGCCTCGTTGACGTGCAGCCCGGTCGTGGCATGGCGGAACGGGATGCCGCGGATCGAACCGCCGACGCTCAGGGCCTTGACCATGCCGGGCGCGACTCCAGCGAAATCCTCGATCGGATCGGCCTTCTGGAGCGCATCCAGCGGCTCCATCAAACTGAGCACGCGAGGAACGGCGAGGGTGTTGACGACGAAGCCCAGATCGAAGCTCGTCTCGACCAGGCTGGCCTCGCGCAGCAGGCGCTCATGCAACGGCGCGACGTCGAAGGTCGACCAGTTGACGCCGGCGCCGGTCGCCCTCGACCAATCGCCGATGATGTCGCCGCCCTTGCCGCCTTCACCGGTCAGGACGTTACGGTGGACCCGGTGGCTGATGATGTTGAGCGACTTGGCCTGCGCCCGAACGAGGGCGGGCATGGCCAGAACAGGGAGCGCGAGCGCGGTCCCGGCAAGAAGCGCGCGGCGCGATGGCTGGTAAAGCTTGGTCATGGCGCCCCCCTAAGCCGGAAGCAGCGGCTGGACGCGCTTGACCAGTGAGGCCATCGCCTCCTCCGGCGTCTTCATGCCGAGCACGGCGGCCTCGGCCTCCTCCTTGAACAAGTCGCCGGCGCGGGCCGCCTCGTCGAAGGCCGGCAGCGGGATGCGCGCCACCTTGAGCACCTTCAGCTCCTCGGCGGCATAGGGCACGGTCGCGGCGAAGCTCGCGTCGGCATAGGTCGAGGCGCGGACCGGGCCGTTGCCGTTGAGGGCTGCGCCAAGCGTCGCCTGCTTCGAGGCCATCGCCTTGATGAAGCTCCAGGCCAGGTCCTTGCGCTTGGAGTTCTTGGGAATGCAGAGGCCCCAGAATTCGACCTTGGCGGGGGCGGCATCGTACTTGCCGGCCAGCGCCTTCGAGGCGGGCACGGCAATGGTCTTGATCTTGCCGGGGAATTTCGACTTCTGTGGATCGTTGTAGATGCGGTTGCGGCCCATGCTCTGCAGGCTCATCGCGGCCCGGCCGGTCTGCATCCAGACATTGACGTCCTCGGTGGAGAGCGTCGCGAAATTGCGCGGGAAGGCGCCGGCCTGGAAGAGCTCGCGCAGCAGCTTGATAGCGTTCAACATCGGCGGCTGGTCGGCGACGCATTTGTAGTTCGGCGTGATGAAGTCGCCATCCCAGGCGCGGGCGATGTCGATGACGTTTGGGTAGGTCACGCCGGGCATGCACAGGCCGACGACGGCAGTCCCGTCGGCCCTGCGATAGGTGCAGGCGCGGGCCATCTCGACCATTTCCTCGATCGTGGCCGGCGGTTTGGTGAAGCCCTTCTCGGCCAACAGTTCCTCGTTGTAGTGCAGCCCGGAGGAGGCGTGCCGGAAGGGGATGGCAACCTGCTTGCCCCCGACCTTCATGCCCTCCATCAGACCCGGGAAGATGTCGGAGGCGTCATCGAGCGGGTCGCGCTTCATGAAGTCGTCGAGCGGTTCGAACAGGCTCGCGGCGCGCGGCACGGCCTGGGTGTTGAGCAGGAACCCAACATCGACCGAGGTCTCGCCCAGACTAGCCTCGCGGAATAGGCGCTCTTGCAGGGGGCCGGTATCGAAGGTGGTCCATTGCACCGTGGTGCCGTTCTTGTCGCACCAGGGCTTGGTGATGTCGCCGCCCTGCGCGCCCGTCGCGACCGTCTGCATGACGCGATGCGCGAAGAGGTTGAGCGGCGCCGTCTGCGCCAGCGCGGCTGCGCTGTCGAGCCCGACGAAACTCAGCCCGATGAAGCCTCCGAGGACCTGCCTACGGTCCAGCCCTGTCCCTGTTGTCACTGTTGTCTTCCTCCCGGATTGTCGCGATTTCCGCGATGGCGGCTTCAGCCGCTTCGAAATGCTTGCTCATGGCTCGCTCAGCCCATTCGCCGTCACCAGCGCGAATGGCCTCGACGACCTCAACATGGCGCTCGTAGGTCTCGCGCCAGTCACCGGTGTTGCGGGTGCTGCGCGAGTTGAACAGCTCCATGATCTCCCGGTTCAACGGGCGCAGCGCCCGGATCTGCAGGTCGAGCAGGGTGTTGCAGGCCGAGGCGGCGATGGCCTCGTGGAAGTCGAGATCGGCCTCGATCCAGCGCGGCACGTCGGCCCAGGAGGTCTCGAGCCGCTTCAGGATCTCGGTCAGCTTGACGACATCGGCCTCGGAGCGACGCTCGGCGCTGTAACGGGCGATTGGCGGCTCGAGCACGCGGCGCAATTCGACGGCCTCCGTGAGGCCGGTCTTGCTGCCGCGTACGGCAAACCGGAAGAAGCGGTCGAGAGGGGCGGCGTCGAGCGCCTGCACGCGCGTCGGCTTGCCCTGCTGGATATGGACGACGCCCATGGCCGCGAGCTGGCGGATGGCTTCGCGCGCGATTGGCTTGCTGACGCCGAAGGAGGCGGCCATGCGCGCCTCCGAGGGCAGCACGTCGCCGGGCTTGAGGCGGCCGTCGTGGATCGCTTGCGTGATGCGCTGGATCAGGGCGTCGCCGAGCCGCGTCGGCACGACGTCGACGTCGGCGAACGGATCATCCTCGATAAGGGCCGCGGCGGGATCGGTCATTCACAAGCTCCAAGGACATGATTGACAGATGCCAGCCAAGTTGGCAACTGTGCAGCCTATATGATAAGTTACCGTCCTGGGGAGGACGCATCGTTATGCCGGCTCGCAGCATCTCGCAGATCGTTGCCTATCCGCTGCGCGCCGTGCTGGCCAAGGCCCAGCGCACCTCGCAGGGCGACTATCCCGCCATCGAGGTCGTCGTCGTCGAAGTCACGACCAGCGACGGCATCACGGGCTTCGGCGAGGGGCTGTGCAGGCGCGGCGCAGCCGGCTATGCGCGCTTTATCGAGGAGGCGTTCATCCCCCGCCTGATCGGCAAGGACCCGGCCGACCGGCGCGCCCTGTGGAAGCTGATGCGCGGCGCGCTCTCGGGCCAGCCCGGCGGGCAGATCGTCGAGGCCATCTCGGCCATCGACATCGCGCTCTGGGACATCGCCGGCAAAGCGGCGGGGGTACCGATCCACAAGCTGCTCGGCGGCATGGGCCGAACCCACGTTCCGGCCTATGCGTCCTCGATCAACTGGCTCGACGACGCCACGGTCGAGGGCGAGGTCGCGGCTGCACTCAAGGCGGGGTTCCGCGAGATCAAGGTCAAGCTCGGCCACCCCATCAAGGACGCGATCGCGCGGGCCAAGTTCATCCGCAAGCTCGCCGGCGACGAGATCGCGCTCTATGTCGATGCCAACTGGGCCTATGACGTCGACGACGCGCTGGTCGTCGGGCGGGCGCTGGCAGATCTAGGCTATGGTTTCTTCGAGGAGCCGATCGCACCGCATGACCGTGCCGGCTATCGCCGCCTCGCCCAGCACCTGCCGATCCGCCTTGCGGCTGGCGAGAGCGACTACGTCGCATCCGAGGCGTTGGCGATGCTCCAGGATCGCTCGCTCGGGCTGATCCAGCCCGACGTCTCGCGCTCGGGCGGCATCACCGAGACCTGGCGCATCGCTGAACTCGCCGCGAGTTTCAACACGGCCTATGCCCCCCATGTCGGCTGGTCCGGTGCGATCTGCGTCGCCGCCAGCCTTCAACTGGCCGCGGCGGCCGAGACGCTGCGTACCTTCGAGTGCATGGTATACGCCAACCCACTGCGCGATTCCTTCACGCATCCGGTCGTCGGCGAAGGCAGCCAGCTCGTCGACGGACAGCTCCTCGTTCCACAGGGGCCGGGCCTGGGTATCGAAATCGACCGCGACATGCTCGCGCGGCATCGGATCGCTTGAGCGATGCAGCAGCGCTCGCGCCTTACCGCCTTCGCATTGGTCTGGCCGGTCCAGATGATGGTCGGCGGCATCATCTTCCTGCCGGCGATCTATGTGTTCTGGCTCAGCCTGAACCAGTCCTCCTTCGGGCAGGCGGCCACCTTCGTCGGCCTCGCCAACTACGCCAAGGTGCTGAGCGACCTCTATTTCTGGCGGGCGCTGGTCAACACGGTGATCGTCGTTGCCGTCGTCGTCCATGTCGAGCTGCTACTCGGCCTGCTAATGGCCCTGTTCTTCGCCTCCGGCATCCCCTTGCGCGCGCTGATGCTGGCTGTGGTGCTCGCGCCCTATGCCGTCTCCGAGGTCTCGGCGGTGGTGATGTGGCGCTACCTGTTCGAGCCCGATGTCGGGATGATGAGCCAGCTTCTCGGCGCCATCGGCCTGCCGCCAATCGAATGGTCGGTGAATCCGAGCCACGGCCTGCTGATGGTCTGCCTCCTCTCGATCTGGCTGCACCTGCCCTTCAGCTTCGTCATCCTGTACGCCGCCCGCCTCGCCATCCCCGGCGAGCTCTACGAGGCCGGCGCGATCGATGGCGCCTCGGGCTGGATGGCATTCCGCCGCATCACATTGCCGCTGCTGATGCCAGCGTTGCTGATCGCCGCGCTGTTTCGCTACATCTTCGCCTTCCGGCTGTTCTCGGAGGTCTGGCTGATGACCGGCGGCGGGCCTGCCCGCACCACCGAGGTGATGGCCGTCTACCTCTATCTCGAGGCCTTCCGGTACAACTCCTTCGGCGCCGCAGCCGCCACCGGCTGGCTGCTCGTGCTCGCGTCGCTCCTGCTCGCGCTGGTTTACCTGCGCGGGCTCTACAGGGAGATGTTCGGCAAGCATGCGTAAGCGCTCCCCCCTCATCACACTGTTGAAATTCCTCGGCGTCCTCATCATCGCGGCCTGGTCGCTGGTGCCGATCACACTGATCGTGATGTCGTCCTTCAAGGCCGACCGCGATATCTTCTCGGCCGCCTCGCGCTTCAAGTTCGAGCCGACGCTGGCGAACTACGCCATGCTGTGGAGCCGCTGGGGCGACTTCTTCACCGGGCTGTGGAACAGCTTCATCGTGACCACGGGGGCCACCGTGCTCGCCGTCTCGGTCTCGCTGCTCGCCGGCTACGCCTACTCGCGCCATGCCAGCAGGACGCTGCAAGCGAGCGCCTTCTTCCTGATCTTCATCAGGTTGATACCGCCGATCGTGATCACGCTGCCGCTATTCCCGGTGGTGAACTGGCTCAAGCTCAACGACACGCATTTCATCCTGATCCTGCTCTACGCGACCTTCTTCGTCTCGCTCGGCACGATCGTGATGCGGACCTTCATCGACCAGATCCCGCGCGAGCTCGACGAATCCGCGATGATCGACGGCGCCTCGCAATTCCAGATCATCCGGCGAGTGATCTTCCCGCTGGCGGCCCAGGGCATGCTCGCGGTCGCGGTCTTCGTTATCGTCTACGCGTGGAACGAATTCCTCTTCGCTTTCATCTTCACCACCACCAGGGCCAAGACCGCGCCTCTGGTCGTTGCGGAGATGATCGGCGCGGTCGAGGGCGTGGAATGGGGGGTGCTCTTCGCCGCCTCCGCCATCCAGCTCCTGCCCGTGCTCGCCTTCGTCATCCTCATGCAGAAACATCTCGTCGCCGGGCTTACGGCCGGCGCGGTGAAAGGATAGTCATGACCCAACTCGACGATATGCGCCGCGCCATCCGCGAGGCCGACCCGCAGCTCAGTCGTTTCGACCCCCTGCCGCGCATCATCTGCCTCGACGATTTCGATCGCGGCATGTGCGGCTGGACTCAGCTCGTCGGCAATTACGAGATCTCGCTCGACCAGATGCTCCCCGGCTACGCCCAGCACTCGCATGCGATGCTTTCGACACTGCCCAATTGGGACTTTGGCTCGCATGGCGGCGTCGATGGCTCCTATGCGCTGAAGCTCGCGACAAGGGCTAGGGCGGGCGCGCAGAACGTCACACTGAAGCGCCTGACCTTCCGCAAGGCCGGCCCGATCCGGATGGAGTGTTATTTCACCTTCAAGCCCGAGGCTAACGAGCTGCAGCTGATGGAGACAGATGTCCGCTCCTTCGGCTTCCTTTACGACCTCCAGGTGGGCGATCAGGCCGGAGCAGGCGGTCAGCGCGTAATGCCGCACTTACGTTTCCTCAACGCACAAGACGGCAAGCACCTCCAGAAATGGCAGTTCAAGCGCAAGACCACTGAAATCTTACCGATCGGCAATGTCGGCAAAACGATCTCGCACTACCACCTCGCGCCAACCGATTGGGAAGACCTGCCCGGCGGCGAGCAGAAGCTTTGCTACAACGAGATTCCGACAAAGATTAACTGGCACTATTTACGATTTGATTTCGATCTCGCCACGATGCAGGCGACCGGATTCCAAGTGAACGACCGTAAATTTGATCTCTCGACTTTCGAGCCAATCCGCATTCCGGCCATGAAGAATCTTTGGTGCATGCTCAACCTCTGCTTCTTCGCTGAGACGGACACCGACAAGCGCGCTTTCGCATATCTCGACTCCGTCTGCCTTTCGGGAGATTTCTAATGCTGCCTGAAAACCTCACTGCCGTCGTCGCCCGCAACGAGATCTGGACCGGAGACAGCGCGACGGAGCCTTACGAAGCCGGCTGGGCCAAGGAGGTTGTCGTCTTCGTTCGGGCGTTGAAAGAGCCGATCGGAGCGCTGCCGAAAGCGCGCATCGAGATTTCGGCGGACGGGATGCATTGGGCGCCGGAAGGCTCGGAATTCGAGCTGCCGGCGGCGAAAGATGCGGTGACATTCCAGCGAGTCGCCCATTTCGGGAATTTCCTACGCGTGGCCGTGACGCTACAGGAAGGCGTCGAGATTGCGGTGTTGGTGACATTTCATTTGAAAGCTTAAAGATATAATTGCGCAGCAAGCAATATTGTGATTGATGAGAAACGCGTGAATTGGGTTACTACCTAATACTTTATAGAATAGAACGCCATCTAGCAAAGTCGTCAAATCACGGGCGGCTTTGCTAACCATCTGTGAAACACCCACTGTCAGGCGCGATGGGTGCATCAATGCGGCTTTGGCTTCGCGCTCAAGAGTCTACGACCTAACCAGCGACTGCCGCCTCGCAAACCGCAGAATCACACCCAGCGATGCCGCGAGAGGTATCGCCAACAGCCTTGGCATGAGAATAGAAGAGGTGCTCGTTGCATCCATTCTGATAGCCACTCCTCTCCCCGTCCTCAAACCGACAATTGATGATGTTGGGTCCGCAAGGCCCGTGACGATTGGGCTGGGCAGCGAGCCGAAGGCGCTCGGCATAGCCCCCCCGACATTTGCGACGAAGAACCGTTCGCCAACTTAACCGTAATTGGAGATGTTGGGCCAGTTGCGTTGCCCGGACGCACAAACACGTTACTATTACGTTAAGGAAATTATCGAGTTGCCGCGCGGATCGAGCCCAGCCGCGCGTTTTCAATCCAGTGGCGGGCGTTAACAGGTGAAGTCATGAATACGCTGCTCGCACTCCCTGTGGCCGCCCTGATTGGCCTCGCCGGTCTCGTCTTCACCGCCAGTGACGCTGAAGCCCAGCGCCGTGGAGTCGGTGCAGGCGGTGGTTACCGAGGTGGTGCGGTGGGTATTGGTTCCCGCGCTGGATACCGTGCCGCTGCCGTTGGCGGTGGCTACCGAGGTGGATATGGTGGCGCGTACCGTGCCGGATACCGTGGAGCCTACCGTGGGGCGGCATACCGTGGCGGTTACTACGGCAATCGTTACTACGGTGGCCGGGCGCTCGCAGCAGGCGTCGGACTCGCAGCAGGTGCTGCCTATTACGGCAACGGTTATGGCTACGGCTCTGGCTATGGCTACGCCGCGCCCGCCGCCTACGGCTACGGTTCTGGCTATGCCACTCCCGCCGCCTACGGCTACAATGTCAATGGCGTCTATAGCGACGCTCCCTATGCCACCACCACGTATTCCGGCAGTGCATGTAATTGCAATCAGGGAACCGTGAGCGGCTATTCGCAGCCCGTCTACTACGGCACGCCGGCCTCAACTTACTATGGCGGCGGCGGCTACTACGGGGGAGGCTACTATGGCMGCGGATACTATGGCAGACCTGTCCTTCGTGCGGGCATTCGCCGCGCCGCATATTACAATAACCGACCAGTTGTTGGGCACTACGGTAGGCGCTGGTAAATCTCCAGCCCCAACAGGCATCAGCGCACTCGTCGCGCTCCTTGTTTGAGCGGAATAGACGTAGCTCAGCGGTGGGATGCTGGTCATGTGCATCCAAGCATGAGAGCACGGTAAGAGGTTCGACCGCGATGTTGAGCCTCTGGTGCCGTCAACTCCACTCGCGCCCCGCCATTCATTGCCGCAGCTTCGTCCGTCGGCATTTTCCGCCAGCCCTCACGGCCTTGGCCAGTGCGCGCTTCTGCCCGACGATGACGACCAGCCGCTTGCCCCGCGTCACGCCCGTGTAGGGGAGGTTGCGGGCCAGCATCATGTAGTGCTGGGTCGCGACCGGGATGACGACGGCGGGGCAGGTTCGCGACCGATCCCGACGTCTTTGAAGGGCGTCGGGGAGCAGTTACAGGGGCAGGCAACACGGGCCTCCGATGTGCCAATAGCAGAAGCCGGTTCTGCTTCGCCCGCCAGCCATGCCGCAGTCACGCGTGTGTCGCCGAAGGAGTGGGCGGCGAAGCGAGTTCGTGGAGTATGGTGACTAGCTCAGTGTGAACAGGCGATGTCCGATCACTGAACACCTCGATTGGATTTGCTTAAGTGAGCCGGTTGATACGTGTGAGCAGGCGAATGCGCTGACGGAGGGTAAGTTTGGCTTCGGACGAGCGCCCGATGCCGCTAGGTGGCGGCCCAATCCTCGACATTCTGACCGGCCAAGCCTAGAAGCCGCCTGCCGTGCACGGAAGGGCGCCCCTCCATGAAACTCCGCCCCGACACGCTGGCGATGACCGCCGTCCTCGCCATGCTGACGGCGCTCGGCCCGCTCTCGACCGATTTCTACCTGCCCTCGCTGCCCGACATCGTCCGGGTGATGCAGACCGACATCGCCGGCGCGCAGGCGACGCTGTCGGTCTTCCTGTTCGGCTTCGCCGGCGGCCAGATCTTCTGGGGACCACTCTCCGACCGGGTCGGCCGCAGGCCGGTGCTGCTGGTGGGGCTCGGCATCTTCATGGTGTCGACATTGGCCTGCGCCTTCGCGCCCTCGATCGAGGCCCTGACCATCGCCCGCGCGGTCCAGGCGCTGGGCGCGTCGGGACCGATCGTGCTCAGCCGCGCCATGGTGCGCGATCTCTATGAGGGGCCGCGTGCCGGCCGCGAACTGGCCCGCATGGGGATGATCATGGGGCTGGTGCCGGCGATTGCGCCGGTGCTCGGCGGGGTGCTGCAGCAGGCCTTCGGCTGGCGCTCGACCTTCGTCGCCACGCTGGCCTTCGCCGCTGCCGTGGTGGCGATGGTGACGTTTCTTCTGCCCGAGACGATCCGGAACCGCTCGCGCGAGCCGCTCTCGCTGGGCTCCATCATCCGCGGCTTCGGCACGCTTTTCGCGAGTCGTGCCTTCCGCGTTTATGTCGCGCTGACGGCGCTGGCCTACGGCGGGCTCTTCGCCTTCATCTCCGGCTCGTCCTTCATACTGATCGGCATCCATGGTCTGACGCCGGTCCAGTATGGCCTGTCCTTCAGCCTCGTCGTGCTTGGCTTCATTCTCGGCACGATCCTCGCGCAGCGTCTGGTCGCCCGCCGTGGCATGGACGGTGTCATCGCGCTCGGCGTGCGGTGCCTCGCCGGCGGAGGCCTTGCCATGCTGGTCTGCGTCGCTGGCGATTTCGGTGGCGTGGCCGGCGTTGTGCTGCCGATGGCGCTCTACACCTGTGGTGTCGGCCTCACGATGCCGCAGGCCCAGGCCTCGGCGATGATGCCCTTCCCGGATAGCGCCGGCGCGGCCTCATCCTTCACTGGGATTTGCCAGATGTTGTTCTCGGCCTGCGTCGGCCTCCTCGTCGGACATGCGCTGAAGAGCGGCGCGCTGCCGTTGCCGCTGGTGATGTCGGCGATCGGCGTCGCCGCGCTCGTGCTGTTCAGGGCGAGCGCCGCCGTGCGGGCGGCCAGGATCTAGCGGTCAGCCGTAACGCCCATCACTCGTCCGGTCCTAGTGAAATTAATTGCACATCATCGTGGAAAAAAACCCGCAGTGCCGCGGCCACACGCTGGCTTCTACGGGGTTTCAATCACCCGGACTTCCCTCGGGAGGCCACCGGGGTGCCAGTTGGACTATCCGCTACTGCGGCTCCTCCGGCCGTCGAAGCGGGTCATGGAAAGATCTTGCAAGGCCCTATGGTGCTCCCGGTAAGCAACCTGGTCAAGAAATGACAGGATCAGCGTTCATAGGCGCTCGGATGGATCTCGCCGGCCTTGATGCGGGCAATGATGCCGTCCGCGTAGTCGGACACCCTGTCCCACAGCGCTGGTAATGCTCGTTCATGCCTCGCTCCGTCGGAAGAAGCGGATGGCTGCGCGGAGGGCCACTCGTGGCGGCAATGACGAGGCGAAGGCATTTGGTCGCGGCGATGCTGGTGGGCTTGCTCCTTTAGCGCAGGGCGGTCGCAGCCCGCTCGATCTCTGCCTTGTACGTGGCGCAGAACTGCGTCGGGCCGGCTGTCGACTCGGCCAGCACCCCGTCTCTCGCGGCCTCCATCGCGCTTCGCGGACGGTTGGGATCTGTTGCTTCGCCCTCGCGAGAACGCCGGTGGGCAGTGATGTGCACTTGTCATGATAGGCCGTGACAAGCGCGATGCCGCGCGCGGCCCACTGGTTGGTCGCGACTGCGCGATCGATCTGATCATTGCCGACATCCGCGAGGAGCTGCGCGGCCGCCCCTATGACCTGGTCGCGGTCGCCGGGGGCTGGCAGCACCGGACGCGCGGCGCCTTCGGGCCGGCAATCCGGGCGGTCTCGGCAGCGCCGCAAGCGACCGCCGGCCTGTCACCGAGCGAGATGCTGTTCCTGTCCGGGATCGCTTATCTGCAGCCGATCACCCGCAGCGAGCTCGGCAAGGTCTTTGGCAAGGAGATGAGCCGCGACAGCGTTGCGGCGCTAAAACGCGCCGGCGTGATCACGGCCGGACCGCGCAGCCCGGAACCGGGGGCGCCCTATACCTATGTCACGACCGACACATTCCTGTCGGTCTTCGGTCTCGCCAGCCTGCGCGACCTGCCGGACCTGGAAAAGCTCGAGGATGCCGGCCTGCTCTCGAAGGACACGCTGTTGGTTGAGGAGATTCCGAGGGGTGGCGGCGACGAAGGGGAGGGCGACACGGAACGCGACGACCTCCCATTTGATGATCCGGATCCGGCGGATGGAACTGAGCCTCGGCTCTGAACCGAGATCGCACAGCCGTCCCGGCCACGCCCCGAGTCGCGGAGATTATCCGCGGATAGTGGATAGAATCTAACGTTAGGTACCCGGCCACAATCGTCCAAGGTCACTCCCCGCCCCGCTAGATCGAGCAGGGAGCGTGCTGTCTCAGGCAACGGTGTCAGCAAGGTCCTTGGCAACTTTGAATTTCACGACCGTCTTGGCCGGAACATCGATCATCGCCCCAGTCGAGGGGTTGCGGGCTTGACGGGCATCGCGTTTCGCCGCGGAGAGCTTGCCGACCCCGCCTAGAGTGACATCGTCACCTTCGTTGAGCGTCTTCGATACGACAGCGGCCAGAGAGGTGAGGATCGCTCCGACATCAGCCTTCGACTTATTGGTCTCTTCGGCAATGGCTGCAATGAGTTCGTTCTTAGTCATCGGAAATCCATCTAAGTTCGGGAATCCCGACATAGTCCGGCAATACCGATATGCAAGAGGAGGAAAGCCGGCCCCTGGTGACGTGTGTCGGTGGCTCTAAACGTTCGCCTTAGCCAAGACCTTGTCGTTCCATGGATGATTTAGAGACTACAATAGAGAAAAGCTGCAAGAAATAGCTCTGCATTTTTGGAGGCGGAAGCTTCGGTGCTTCGGATTATGCGCCAGCGCCGGAGGGGGGACCGTGCCGCGGCATCGCAGCACTGAGTTTCGCCTCCGCCAAGAGAGCTCCGCGGTCATTGCGCCAGCGCCATTCACCCTCGGCTGCATAATTTATCGTGCGAAGAGTTGAATACCTCGTACCGATCGCTGAACTGGCGATCTTCGCAGCGAGTACTGCTTCAGGGGCTCGGACGCCGATTTTGCCAAGAAAAGTCACGGCATTAAGTTCCGAGGGCTCCCACCAATCTGCAATTACGCCGAACACGGCCAAACGTCCGTTGTGGGCAAATCGATGTTCCTTGAGGATTTGCGCCTGTTCGGCCTGCATCAGCGTCGGGACTTCTTCCCACACGCCGTCCATTACGGCGATGGCGACGTGTTTCTGGTTGGAGCCGATGACCTTGAACGCAGCGTATCGCCCGGTTTCCGCCGGTGCGAGCGTGGAATAGGGCCTGGTTCGAAAAGCGTAGACCGTCCCCGCCGGGGGTAGGCCCTCGTGCGAGGGGGCAGCGACAGGTTCATCCGTGTCGGCGAGTGTGCGCAGGCATGATGTCGCGACCATGGGCATCCTCCGACGGCAGCGTGCCAGAAGGATGCAATGTCCGCCATGGCCCTGTGGGCC
>NZ_JBFTKS010000054.1:0-16655 GCF_056396065.1 Allobosea sp. 05T433
AGAGTGATCGCCATCCTTGGCGCTGGGCCGCTCCTTCTGGCGATGCGGACCTGAAAGGGTCGCCGCGACTCTCGTCCAACTTCACCCGCAGACGACGCGGCGCACACCTCAGGCATCCCAATAGCGCGTTTGCACACGGCCTCGGTGGGGAGCGGCCGTTCGGCGACGTGCCGATAGCTGACATTGCGTGGCGTCGAAGCGATCATCTGGACACCATCGAGCGGCCGCGTCTCGGCCGCTCGATCGGCGCTGGCGCCGTCGCGGGTTTCTTAGAAATTCACCCTGAGCTGCGCAGTGCCGCCGACACGTTGCGTGTTCCCGGACAGCTCCGAGTCGACGCGCATGCCGAGGCTGACGGTTTGGCTGAGCTTGATATCGGCTCCCGCCGCGAGCAGCGCCGCATTGCGGCCGGGCCTGGCACCGCTCACCGCGAAGCTCGCGCCGGGCAGGCCGTTGAGCGCGGCGGTGAGGTCGGCGTCGCGTTGGTAGTAATGCGCCCAGGCGGCGCGGACGAAGCCGGTGACGGGAGATGCGCCCGCGATCAGGTTGGCGTCGAGCTGCAGGCCGAGCTCGCTGCGGCTGGTGATGTCGGTGCGCCGCGGCAGCGTCAGCATGCCGGCGGTCGCGCCCATCCCGTCGCGCTCGACCGCAGCCGGGCTGTTCGCCCGCACCGCCTGGAAGGCGGCGAGCGGCGAGAGCGTCAGGCCACCCCAGCCGGCCACCGGCAGGCTCGCCTCGATCCGGCCGGACCAGGCCTGCGTCGCATAGGAGGCGGCCACGCCGGTGCGGCCCAGCGCCGGGATGGCGCGGCTGGTGGCGGTGTCGAGCCGGGCATAGCCGAGCGCGCCGGCGAGGTTGACGGAGCCAAGCGTGGTGCGGCCGTAGAGACCCGCCTGGAAGACATCGGCCTGCGCCTTGCCGAGCCCGCCCGAGAGCGAGGCACGCGACTGGCCACCCGCGACTGCGGCGCCCATGACCGTGCTGGAGCCCAGCCGGATGTCGGCGCCGACCGCGACATGTGCATCGGAGAGGTTGCGGTTGATCGAACCCACGACCCGGTCGCCGTCGGTTCGTCCGGTCGAGCCGAAAGTCGCGCCCCAGAGCGTGAAGCGCGCCGGATCGAAGGTCGGGCGTCCCGGCCCATCCTGCCTCGATGGCAGGTCGGCTGTGAAGCCGGCCACGCCGGCAGGGCCGCCGGGCGCTCCTGAGAGCCGGCCGCTGCCCGAGCCGTCCAGCATGGTGCGCAGGAATTGGTCTGAAGCGACATGCGCCATCGCGGGCGCCGCCGTATGGACCTCGCCCGAGAGCGAGTTCACAGCCGCCGGGATCGCCGCCGCCGGCAGGTTGTAGATCCCGAACAGCGCGGACGGGTCGACGCCATTGGCCACGGCACTGTCGATGGCCGAAGCGACCGAGGCGGCGTTGCGCGGCGCTGTGACGCCGAGCGTCGGCGTCACGATTGGCGCCAGCGGCTTCGGCGTCAGCGTCAGCAGCACGTCGTTGCCGGTGTAGCTCACCGCAGGGGTGACACCGTCGCCGAAGGAGCCGGTCGTGTCGACCGGGCCGAAGCGCGTGCCGCCGAGCCCGCCCGCTGCCGAGAGCAGCGTGTAGGGTGCGGAGAAGCTGTAGGCGCCGCCGAGCGGCACGATCCGCAGCGTACCCGCCAGCGAGGCCGTGCCGGTGACGTTGACCCGGTCCGCGACAGTGCCTTGCACCTCGGCGATATAGGTCGAGGCGACGCCCATCACGAGGCTGCCGTTGACGGTCAGCGTCCCCGGCGAATTGCCCGGCGAAAGCGTGCCGCCGATCGTGGTCGCGCCGACCGAGCCGGAGCCAGCGAGCGTCGCACCCGCATGCACGATCACCGGCGTCGCGACCGAGCCGTCGACGACGAGGCTGCCACCGAACACCTGGGTCACGCTCGTGTAGGTGTTGGTTCCGTTCAGCGTCAGCGTGCCGGTACCGGTCTTGAGCAGCGAGCCCGCGCCCGAGATCGTGCCGGAGAAGGTCGTGCTGCTGTTGTTGCCTCCGGCGGTCAGCGTCGTGCCACCCAGGAGCACGTCGCCCGTGCCGGACAGCGAGCCGACCGTCTGGGCGATGCCGTTGAGATCGAAGACCGCCCCGGCCGAAATCTGCACCGCCGTCTGGTTCGGCAGGACGCCCACCCCGCCCATCCGTAGCGTGCCTTGCTGGATCCAGGTGGCGCCGGAGTAGGTGTTGGTCCCCGACAGCGTCAGGACCCCGGCGCCCGTCTTGGAGAGCGTGCCCCCGCCGCTGATGACGCCGGCCAGGCCAAAATCCAACGAACCGGTATCGACGAAGGCGGTGCCGCTCGACAACGCCACGGCGTTGGCCAGCGTGAGAGCAGGGGCGTTGGCACGAAGCGTCGTCCCGCTCGCCATCTGCAGCGTGCCTGTGCCGAGCGCGCTCGCCGATCCGACGGCGAGGGTGCCGGCGTTGAGCAGCGTGCCGCCGGAATAGCTGTTGGCGCCGGACAGCGCCAGCGTGCCGGCACCGACCTTGGTCAGGCTGGTCCCGACGCCATCGATGATGGCCGAGCCGATCGAAGCGGTGGCGCCGGCTGCCGTGTTGATCGTGCCGCCACCGGCGACGCCGAGGCCGAGAGAACCTCCGGTCAGCAGATAGCCGTCGCTGGTGAACTGCAGCGTGTCGAAGTTTTGCGTGCCGGACACCGTCACCGTGCCGGCTATGCCCTGGAACACGCCGACCGAGCTCAGCCACGGGGCATTGAAGCCCACCTCGCCCGGCGCCACCGCCCAGTTGGTGTTGCCGCCGTTCCAGGTGCCCGTGCCGCCATCGACGGCACCGTTGCCGGTCTGGTCGGCGCCGTCCCAGAACTGCAGGATCTGGCCGGCCCCGAGCACGGCAAGATTGACTTGCGGCGGCAGGCCGGCAGGCATGCTGTAGACCGTCCCGGTCGCGCCCGCGACGCTGGGCGCGGTCAGGGCAAGCGACGAGAAGCTGCCGCTGATCGTGCCGCCGCCGGTGACGTCGAACAGGCGATAATAGCCGGCCGAAGCGACATTGGCCGTGAGCGTGCCGCCGAGCGTCAGGTTGCCGGCCGCCCCGCTGCCGTTGATGATGATGTGGTCGTTGGTCGCGCCGCCCGCGACTCCAGGGGTGCCGAGTTCGAACACGGTGTTCGAGCCGGCATTCAGCGCCAGCGATCCTACCGTGAGCGTGCCCGGGCTGTTGCCGGCCGACAGCGTTCCGCCGGAGGCGACCGTCACCGCTCCCGCGATCGAACCCGAACCGCCAAGCGTCGTGCCGCTGCCGACGCTCACGCTGGACGAAGCCAGCGAGCCGTTCACGATCAGCGTGCCCCCGTTGATCGTGGTTGCGCCGGTATAGGTGTTGGCGCCGGTGAGCGTCCAGGTGCCTGCATCTATCTTCGTCAGCCCGCCTGTCCCCGTAGCGATCACCCCGGATGCGGTCCCTGTCCCCGGGCCGGCGAGGGTCAGGTTTTGGCCCGAGCCGGTAATGCCGCCGGAGACGGTCAACGTACTTGGAAAGGCCAAAAGGCCGGCGTTGATCTGGCTGTCGGCGGCGAGAGTGATGTCTCCGCCATAGGTGTTCGTACCACCGCCCGCTTGCAGGGCGCCGAAACCACCTGTGCCGCTGCCCGAGAGCGTGAGCGCCTCCCCGACGATGTTGACGCTGCCGCCGAGTATAAGGGACGCGCCCGATGCCACCACCGTTCCGTTCGCCGTCGAGCCGAGACCGAGACTGTTTGTCACGAACAGGCTGCCCGAATTCACGGTAGTGAGGCCGGAATAGGTGTTGGCGCCTGCCAGGGTCCATTGGGAGCCGGACTTCGTGATCGAGCCGGAGCCGATGGCGATCACGCCACGGATGGTGCCGCCATTGTTGCTGGAGCCGCCAAGCGTCAGATCCGTGTTGGATCCAGTGATGCCGCCCGAAAGATTCAGCGAGCTCAGGTTCTGGACATTGATGCTGCTGGATGCCGCAAGGGAGATCGCGCCCTGGAAGGCGTTCGCGCCAGAATTCAAGCTGGTGAGAGCGCCGCCCCCCGACACGCCAGTCCCCGAAAGCGTCAGAGCCTCGGCGCCGACGGTGATACCGCCCGTCAAGGCGAGCGTCGCACCCGAGGCGACCGTCGTTCCGCCGGAAACCGCGCCGAGGCCACTGGCGTTGGAGACCGTGAGCGTGCCCGCCGAAACCGTCGTCAAACCCGTATAGATGTTCGCACCGGACAGGGTCAGGCCGCCGGTACCTACCTTGGTGAGGCTGACCGGACCCTGGATCACGCCGGCATAGGCGGTGTCCGAATTCAGGCCGCCAACCGACAGAGTTGGTGCCGCCCCCCCGGGTCGTATGATCCCGGTGCCTTCGATCGAACCGATCGACAGCGTATCACCGGCGCCCATGGCCAAATTCAGAAATCCGCCCTGGCCAATAAATCGCGAGCCCGCCGCCGAGCTCCCGGCGCCGAACTGCATCGCGCCGTCTGAATCCGCAATGAGCGCCATCGGGCCGGTAACCGTGCCCGAGATGATGAACCCGCCCGCCGCTCCTGCAAACAGCGTCTGCTCGAAGGTCGAATTATTGGTGACGTTGGTGACATACAGAGCCGAGCCGGGGGCTGTCGACAGCGTGTAGGCGAGCGCGTTGTTGTTGTACTCGAGCAGCGTGAGCGAACCGCCGGACGCGGTGACATTTCGCTCTGCCGTCGGGCTGTTCGTGAAGGTCGCCGTATCCGTAGGCACGGTACCGCCAGCCCAGTTCGAACCGAGGTTGAAGTTTCCGCTGCTGCCCAGCCAGTCCGCCGCATGCGCCGTGCCGGGGGCCATCACAGGCGTGGCAGCGACGGCGAGCGCCAGACCGCTCACCATCGTTGTGTCCACCAGCGCACCCCGCCAACGCGATAGCGTATTGGCGGCGACGTCACGGCTCCTCGAAGGCATCATTTTATGCCACAGCCCCGCAGCGATGACGCCGGTTGCGAGCACGGATGGGGCGGTGAAGGATGTCGTCTCGCGCAGGGCGCGGCGTAGGCAGGAGATCATAGGCTCTCACGGTAGGCATAGGCCGTCGCCGTTAGCCCGCGACGCAGTCTGTGCAGACTAGCGATTTAAGATCTTGGTGCACCTGCTTTCTGACATTGCGGCCTTGCGGCATTGTCGCGCCCCGCGGCGATTCAGCAACGAGGACGGACGAACCCTCAGCTATCACGCCTCCCAGAAGAGCAGCCATTGCAGAACCCAATGCGTCTAGCTGTCCGCGCAGCCATACAGTGTACCGGCGTGCTCGTGACGCGGCGGCGGAACAGAGGTCTGCTTTCGGGCGGAGACCCAAGCTCTGGCGGCGAGCGGCCGGATGGGCTCTGCCTCCATCGACACGTGGGGCCAAATTCGTCGCCATCACTGCTATAGTGGACGCGAATGCGGGAGATGTCCCGGCGAAGCAGGAGCAGATCGTGGCCGAGAGATTTGAACGGCATCGCCAACCCTGGACCCATGAGGAACTGGAGAAGCTGAAGCTGCTCGCCAGGAAGGGCATGGCCCTGAAGGCGATTTCGAAGGCGATGACCCGCAGCGAGGAATCCATCAAGGACCGCGCGAAACAGGATGGCATCGGGATCGCCAAGCTCCGCTAGACCATCGGACCGGACAACCTATCGCGTCCGGTGATCCAACCCTTTGTGATTGCATCGGCTTTGCCCCGATCCGCAATCCGCTCTTGCGGCCGATGCTTTGGCCCTTTGGAGGAGGCGACCCGTGCCGACATTCGTGACGATCGGGTATGGAGACCGTGAGGGCTACGACCGTACCCCGGTGGCCGTTCGAGATGCAGCCCACGCCCATGATGCGGCGTTGCAGAAAGACGGAGTGTTGATGGGTATCGCGGGCGTTCCCGTGCAGGTGCGCAATCCCGACGCTGCCCAGGTTGAAACGGCCGATGGCCCATTCATGACGTCGTCATTGCCGGTGGCGGGCTTTGCCATCATCGAAGCCGCCGATCTGGCCGAGGCCATCGCTATGGTTTCACGAACGCCCTGCGCCGTGGCCCATGGTGTCGTCGAGGTGTGGCCGCTCGAGCAGCGCTCATGAAACGGCACGTCGCGCTGTGCTCAAGCGATGGCGCTGCCGGGGACATGCAGCCATGACTGTCCCGTTCGGTTCCAGGGGATAGTCGCGGCACGGCCGGGCAAAGGTGTAAGCGCTCAGGCGCTCTCAGGAGCCGCAGTGGCCTGGCGCGGCAGGCTGATCCGGGCCAAGAGGCCGCGCGGCTGGTTGTCGTGCAGGCTGAGCTCGCCATCATGGGCGGCCGCGATCGACCGGGTGATGGCGAGGCCGAGGCCAAACCCTTCTGAATCGATCCGCCCGCGGGCTTCGTCGCCGCGCATGAAGGGTTCGAGCAGGCGCAATCGATCGGCTTCCGGAATACCGGGGCCATCGTCGGCCACCTCGATCAGGAGGGCATCGGGTTCGTCGCGAAGGCGGATGATCACCTGCGTGCCATGGCGCACCGCGTTCTCGACGAGATTGGTCACGGCGCGCTCCAGCTGCTGGGCATCGCCTGTCGCGACGAGCCGTCGCGGCCCCTCATAGCGCGTCGATTTGCCGATATCGCTGAACTCGTCCGCGACGGTCTGGAGCAGGCTCGAAAGGTCGACAGCACCGCGCTTCTGGCGCCGGTCGACATCGCGCAGATAGGACAGCGCGCCCTGCACCATGGTGCCCATATGCTCCAGATCGCGGGTGAACTGAGCGCGCAGGACGTGGTCCTCGATGAACTCGACGCGCAGGCGCATGCGCGTGATCGGCGTCCTGAGGTCGTGGCTTATCGCCGCCAGCATGCGCGTGCGGTCGGCAAACAGCGCATGGATACGGTCCCTCAAGCGGTTGAGGGCGCGCGCGGCGGTGCGGACTTCGAGGGGCCCTTCCTCAGGCAGCGGCGAGGGATCGCGGTCGATCGAAAACTCCTCGGCAGCCGAGGCGAAGCGCGCGAGCGGCGCCGTGATGCCCCGCGAGGCCCAGAGCGTCAGCGCGCCGATATTGAGCCCGAGCACGATGATCGTGGCGACCACCAGAATGGAGATGGGGCGCGGTGGCGGTGTCCCCATTCCACCGGGCGCGATCTCGACATCGAGGCCCGTGCCGTCGGGAAGCCGGATCGCATAGCCTTGCGGCGGCCTGTCCCCGTCAGGCACCGGGTTCGGCTGCACCGCAAAACCCTCGCCCAGGCGCTGCGCCATGCCCTCCGCGGCGAAGGGATGCGGCTGCGCTGGCAAGGGGGCGGGGTCCTTGGCCGATAGCGTGAACCGGTAGCGCCGGTCGGCCGTGTTCGCGGTCTCGACGACCATCTGGCGCAGCTCAGGCGGCGTCCGGGCCAGCAGCTTGGCGATCGTCGCCACGCTCTCATAGGCGGGCGGGCCCGGTCTGCCGCGGGGCGCCTGCCAGACCAGCGTGACGGAGAGAACGAGATAGAGCAGGCCGATGACCCCGATCACGAGCAGCGCGATCTGGCTGCCGATCCGCGCGGGCAGGCGAAACGGGTGGATCATTGCCGGGCGACGGCGGGCGTGAAGAGATATCCGCCCGAGCGGATCGTCTTGATCAGTTCGGGCTCGCGCGGCTCGCGCTCGATCTTCTGGCGCAGGCGGCTGATCAGGATATCGATGCTGCGTTCGAACGGGGTGGCGGGGCGCCCCTGCGTCAGATCGAGCAGGGCATCGCGCGCGAGCACGCGCCCGGGCCGCTCGCACAACACCCGCAGCAGATCGAACTCGGCGCCGGTGACAGTGACACGGACATTGTCGGGATTGGTCAGCTCGCGGCTATTGGCATTCAGCGTCCAGCCCGCGAAGGAAAAGGAGCCGGGAAGCTCGTCCGGATCGGCCTGTCCGCCGCCCCGTCGCCGCAGCACCGCCCGGATGCGGGCCAGGAGCTCGCGCGGGTTGAACGGTTTGCCGAGATAATCGTCGGCCCCCATTTCGAGGCCGATGATCCTGTCGATATCCTCGCTGCGGGCCGTGAGCATGATGATCGGCAGCTGCGTCGTCAGGCATAGCCGCCGGCAGATCGAGAACCCGTCCTCGCCCGGCAGATTGAGATCGAGCACGATCAGGTCGAACCGGCCGTCCCGCAGAATCCGGTCCATCTCGCGCCCGTCGCGCGCGGCCGAGCTCCGCATGCCGTTCTGCGCGAGGTAGCGCGCGACCAGCGTGCTGATCTCGCGATCGTCCTCGACGATCAGGATATGCGCCGATGCGCTCACGTCAGGTTTCCAGGTTTCAACCGCTGCGAGCATATCGGAGGCGCGGGGCCCATGCAGCCGTCATCGTGGCTAAAGCGTCGGCAGGGCCGAAGCATCGGCCGGAAAAGTGGATTGCGGTTTTCGGGGCAAAGCCGATGCAATCACGGTTGGTCCGATGATCTAAGGCCGATAGGCGAGATCGCGACATCTGATCGTGCCGTCCGCAGCGATCCGGACTGCGCCGATCGCTTGCTCCCGCCCCGTCACCGGATCGCGATAGACCATGCGACTGCAGGCCGAGGCAGTGTCGGCGGTGTCGGCCCCGAAGATGCGCAAGAGCACCACGCTGATCCACATGGCTGCTGCGGCGAGGCCCCCCAGGGCGCGCCTCAGCGACGAGCCCGGCCGCAAGGGTGAAGGGATATCCGGCATAGGCGCTCCGACGTTGCGTGAGCCTGCCGGATAGGTCGCGTTTGTGGCCCCAGTGCCGAACGGATGTTGCTGGAGTGTTTCCGTTTGTATCCCTAGGCGCATCCTCCGCATCTGGCGCAGGATGGAACTGGCGCCTTGTCGATATGTCGGGCCAGCTACTCGGCATCGCCCTGCATCGACGGGTGGGCACTCCTGAAGGCAGGGTGCTCGTTGCACAATCGCTCGACCCGCAGGATGCGCGTGCAATGGTCGATCGGCACCTGGAAACGCCGCGCGGCGTAGAGCTGAGGCAGCAGGTAGACATCCGCCAGGCCGGGCAGGGGGCCGAAGCAATAACCCTCATCGCCGATAAGCGCCTCGACTGCGCTGAGCCCCTGTCCGATCCAGGTGGCGATCCAGGCCGCAACCTCCGGCTCGGCCTGCCCAAGATTCTGCCTGAGATAGGATAGCGGTGCGACGTTGTGGAGGGGATGAATGTCACAGCCGATGATCGCTGCGACGGCCCGGACCTTCGCACGCAAGACCGGGTCGCGCGGGAGGAGCGCCGGAGCCGGACAGGTCTCCTCGAGATATTCGATGATGGCGGGCGATTGGGTCAGGATGGTGCCGTCGTCGAGTTCCAGTGCCGGCAACCGGCCTTGCGGGTTGAGCGCGCGATAGCTCGCGCCATGTTGCTCTCCGCCGTTCCGGACGAGATGAACGAAGCGCGGCGTGACTTCGAGCCCCTTGAGCGCGAGCGCAATGCGAATGCGGTATGACGAGGTGGACCGCCAATAGGTATAGAGTTTCATCCTGCCTCCCCCTCGACGCGGAACGATGACGGCCGGGCCTTGATCGAAACCAGGTGGCGCCGGCTATATACATGAGGGCCAGTACATAGGCTGCCAGCGCCGCTTGTCCGACCCGCAAAAGCTGGCGGTAACGGGGGACGCTATAGCTCCGAAAGCGAACCCCAGTCCGGCACATGGGCGGCGAGCTTGTCGAGCAGCTGATCGAGTTGTCTTCGTTCTGGTTTGGACAGGCAGGACAGCATCGCCGCCTCGCGAAGTTTCAACGCCGGAATGTAGCGCTGATACAGGGCTCGGCCGGGATCGGTCAGGAAGAGCCGCTGACGTCGGCTGTCGGCTTCATCGGTCAGACGTCGGATCAGCCCCTTCTTCTCCAGCGCGATGGCCGCACGGCTGACGCCCGCCTTGAGATGACCCGAGAATTCGCAGAACTCGGCAGCGGTGATGCCTTCGCGGGAATGCAGCGCCAGCAGGATCACGATCTCGGGGCGCGTCAGGCCGAATTCGGCCTCG
This sequence comes from Allobosea sp. 05T433, assembly GCF_056396065.1. Classification (NCBI taxonomy): domain Bacteria; kingdom Pseudomonadati; phylum Pseudomonadota; class Alphaproteobacteria; order Hyphomicrobiales; family Alloboseaceae; genus Allobosea; species Allobosea sp. 05T433. The sequence goes on from NZ_JBFTKS010000054.1 coordinate 9,975, forward strand.
ATCCGCCGGAATGACGGCTCGCGGTAGAAGTTCAGGATGTAACCGATCCTGTAGGCCGTTGGTATCTCGGTGCCTCCGAGCATCGCGCGCAGGCCCTCCTCGCTACCCACCCCGGCCACGTCCAGGTCCGTCGCTTCCAGGTCCGTCGCTTCTGAATTTCGTCTCATATGAGACTTTTTTGTTGCTGTCATGACATCGCAGTCGTAGCATTCCGGGCAATGAGAGGACTTGGCGATGCCGCCCAGTCCCGGGGGAGGATCGCATGGATATCCCGGTTCCCGCCAGCGCTCGCCCCGCCGCGACAGGCGTGTCGTTCGGGCGAGCATTCTTCGCTGCAACCGGATCGCTGCCGATCTATGTCGACCATATCGCCGCGATAGCCGGGCCCAGGCGCTTGCCCGTCGTCATGGTCCATGGCGGCTGTCACACCGGCCAGTGCTATCTCGCGACGCCGGACGGGCGCCAGGGCTGGGCGACCCGCTTCGCGGCAGTGGGGCGCGACGTTTTCGTGGTGGACTGGCCCGGCCACGGCCGCTCGCCGGCGTGCGGGAATCTGGCGACCCTGTCGACCCGCGAGATCGCGCAATCCATTCTCGCCCTTGTGGAGATGGTGGGGCCGGCCGTCCTCCTGGTCCACTCCGCCAGCGGGCCGATGGCGTGGTGGATCGCGGAGCGGGCCCCTGGCGCGGTCGCGGCCGTGATCGGCGTTGCGCCGGGCGCGCCGGCCAACATCCTCCCCGTGCTGCCCGACGACCCGGAAGCGATTGCGAAGCTCAGGGACGATGTCAGCCTGGGCTGCCCTGTGATGCTGCCCGAGGACAGGCCGGTCGTGGTCGGCGAGGCGTTCATGCGGAGCTTCTGGGCCAACGCTCCGCGCTTTCCGCGTCAGGCCTTCGAGCAGTATCGGCTCTCGATTGTCCCGGAGAGCGCGCGGCTGTTCAACGAGCGCTTCAACATCGGCGGGCGCGGCTTGCGGATCGCGGATCCGGCCGCGCTGGCCCGGACGCCGATCCTGATCGTCACCGGTGATCACGATCCACGCCATCCGCGCGCGATCGACGAGGCGACCGCCCGCTATCTGGGGGCGGAGTTCCTGTGGCTGCCGGACGAGGGCATCTCCGGCAACGGCCACATGCCGATGATCGAGGACAACAGCGACGCCATCGCGGACCGGCTGCTTCTCTGGCTGGCCGGCCGGGAACTCTGAACCCCTGTTTCAAGCGAACCGCAGCAAGCGGACCAGTCCTGGGAGGACACTCATGAAGACGCTGCTACTGGCCGGAGCCCTGACCGCATTCGCCTGCACGACCGCCGCCGAGGCGCAGGTGAGCGACGATGTCGTCAAGATCGGCGTCCTGACCGACATGGCCGGAGTGACGGCCGATATCACCGGCAAAGGCTCGGTCGTCGCGGCCGAGATGGCGGTCAAGGAGTTCGGCGGAACCGTGCTCGGCAAGCCGATCCAGATCGTCACGGCCGACCATCAGCACAAGGCGGATGTCGGCACCACGGTCGCGCGACAGTGGTTCGACATCGACAAGGTCGATGCGATCGTCGACGTGCCGAACTCGGCGGTGGCGCTGGCGGTGCAATCGCTGGCACGGGAGAAGAAGCGCATCGTGATGTATTCGGGTGCCGGGACGACGGCGCTGACCAACGAGCAATGCTCGCCTTACGGTTTCCACTGGACCTATGACACCTATGCCGTCTCGCGCGGCACTGCGTCGGCGGTCGTCAAGGCCGGGGGCAACACCTGGTTCATGCTGGCCTCCGACTACGCCTTCGGTCATCAGCTGCAGAAGGACGCGACCGACGTGGTCGAGGCCAATGGCGGCAAGGTGCTCGGCGCGGTTCGTCATCCCCTGAACAATGCCGATTTCTCCTCGTTCCTGCTCCGGGCCCAGGCCTCCGGCGCGAAGGTGATCGGCATCGCCAACGCCGGCAACGACACGGTCAATGCCATCAAGCAGGCCGGCGAGTTCGGTCTGGCCGAGCAAGACCAGTCTCTCGCGGCATTGATCTTTTTCCTGCAGGACGTCCACAGCCTGGGGCTGAAGGCGACGCAGGGCACGTATCTGACCACGGCGTCCTACTGGGACATCGATGACGCCTCGCGCGCCTGGTCGAAGCAGTTCATGGAGCGGACCGGGATGATGCCCTCGATGCTGCATGCCGGCGTCTACGGCTCCGTTCGGCATTACCTCAAGGCCATCAACGAGGCCGGCACCGACGATCCCGACAAGGTCGCCGCCGCGATGAAGGCGATGCCGATCAACGACGCTTTCACGAAGGGGGCGACGATCCGCGCAGATGGCCGCGTGCTGCGCGAGATGTATCTCGCCCGTGTCAAGAAGCCGGCGGATTCCAAGGGGCCGTGGGATTATTTCGAGATCGTGCGAACGATTGCGCCGGAAGAAACCGTCTGGCCGCTCTCCCAGAGCAAGTGCCCGCTGCTTCCGAAATAGCTGCGGCGGCCCGGCGACTGAAGGTACCTCCATTGTAATGGAGACGATGCACGGGCCTTACCAGCCGGTATCGTCCCGCTTCGGTCGTCGGGGAATGTCGGGGAGGGCGTCGAGCGAGATCCTGAGCGCGCTCAGCGCGCGCGCAAGGCCCGGACCACATTTGCAGCCCGCCGCAGCGTGGTCACGGCAGCGCCAGCCGCGATGAGCCAGAGAGCGAAGACCAGGACCTCGTTATGGCCGCGCCAAAGCGGCTCGAGCAGGGACAGCACGGCCGCCGCGGTGATCACCGCCATGCGGTGCTGCTTGGCCATCGGGCCCGAGAAATCGGCCGGCAGCCTACACGCGCGACCGAGCTCGCGCGTGTAGGCGGTCAGCACCGCGAGGGCGGCCGCCGCCCAGCCCAGGGCCGGTACGCCGGCCCCGTAGCCGGCGCCGACGAGAATGAGGATATCGGCGACGCGATCCGGGAACTCGTTCCAGAACGGTCCGTCGGGGGCCTGCTTGCCGCCTTCGATCGCCACCATGCCGTCGAAGAGGTTGCAGAGCAGCCTGAGCTGGCAGAACAGGGCAGCCGCCAGGAGCAGGGCTGCGCGCAACCCGGTATCCGCCAGGCCCGCACGCCAGAAGCCGGCGCCGGCAAAGGCCGCCATCGCCATGCTCGCCATCGAGATCTGGTTCGGCGTGATCGCAGCCGCGCTCAGCCTGCGCGCGATCGAGCGGGCCCAGCCCGAATCCCGGCTCGCGAGCGGGCGGCGATTATCGTCCTGCGCCACGGTTCAGGCCTTCCTGCTGCGCCAGAGCGAGACATTGTAGAGCGCCGCATAGCTGGTCGCGACGGTCCACGGCACCGCGATCGTCCTGGCGATTTCCGGCGTGCCACCAAGCGTATGGATCACGGTGAGCAGGCTCGCGGAGACAAGCCCGGCGATCAGGGGCGGCGCCAGGAGGGCCGCGAGGCCGGAGAAGCGCCTGGCCAGTTCCTCGATGCCGCGTTTCAGGAGCAGCGTGATGAGCGCCGACAGCGCGCCCTGGATCAACCCGGCCTGGAGCGGCGCCGGCATCGGATGGGCGCGGTTGGCGAAAGCCGCCCAGCTCCCCATCGCGACGAAGGCGAAGGCGATATGCACGAGGCTGCTTCGCATCAGGCTGGTGACGGGGAGGGTCATGTGGTCGACCACCCCCAGCGGACCAGATGAAAGAAGATCGGAGCCGAGAACACCACGGAATCGAGCCGGTCGATGAACCCGCCATGGCCGGCGATCAGGTGGCCCCAATCCTTGACGCCGCGATMGCGCTTGATCGCCGACATGACGAGCCCGCCGAAGAAGCCCATCAGGACGATGACGAGCGACAGGAACGCCGCCTGGAGCAGCGTGAACGGTGTCATCCAGGACAGGGCCGCGCCCACGGCCACCGCGCTGAGCCCGCCGCCAACAAAACCCTCGACCGTCTTCGAAGGCGACAGGTTCGGCGCGATCCTGGTGCGGCCGAGAAGTTTGCCCCAGACATATTGCAGGACATCGCTCATCTGCACGACGATGACGAGATAGGCGATCAGGAGCACGTTGCGCTCCTCGAAGCCGGGAATGTCGAGGCTCAGCAGCGCCGGCACATGCGACGTGCAGAAGACGCAGATCATCAGCGCCMACTGCACTTCGGCGATGCGCACGAGAAAATCGTCGGTATCACCGCGCAGCGCGGCGATAATCGGCATCAGCAGGAAGGCGTAGACCGGGATCAGGATCGAGAAGAGGCCGTACCAGTCGATCCAGATGAGATAATATTGCAGCGGCAGCACGACGAAGAAGGCAACGGCCAGCGCCCAGTGGTCGGCGCGGTGCGTGGTGGTCAGCGTGATGAATTCACGGAAGGCCGCGAAAGAACAGAAGGCGAAGAGCAAGGTCACGCCGGCCTTGCCGCCGATCAGCGCCAGCCCCATCAGCACGATCATGACCCACCAGGCACGGATCCGGTGGTTCAGGTTCTCGATCACGGCATGCGAGCCATCGGGCGACAGCCTGCGCTCCAGCACGTAGCCGATCGCCGAGGCGACGACGAGCACGCAGAGCAGGCCGGCGAGCACGGCCACCAGATCGGGATGCGGCATCGTCATGGCGCGCCGGCCTTCGGAGAGAGGGCGAGCAGGGCCGCTTCCGCCCGCGCCAAAAAATCCCTTTTGGTCTCGCCCTGGGCGATCTGGAGCGCGGCCCCGAAGGTGACCGTGCAGATCAGGGGTATCGGCACGAACTCGCCCTTCGGCATGACGCGGTTGAGATTGTCGATCCATACCGGCACGAGGACGATCTCCGGCCGGGCGCGCGCCAGGTGGAAGAGCCCGCTCTTGAAGGGCAGGAGCGGGGCAGGGGTGCTGTTGCGCGTGCCTTCCGGGAAGACGATCAGGGAGGAGCCGGCATCGAGCGCATCCGTCATCTGGCTGATCGGGTCGTTCGTCCGGCTCGGACGCTCGCGGTCGATCAGGACGGCGTTGAAGACATCGCAGCCGATGAAGCGCCGAAGGCGGCTTTTCAGCCAGTAGTCGCTCCCGGCGACCGGCCGGCTCGCCAGGCGCAGGCGGCGCGGCAGCACCGTCCAGATCAGGACGAAATCGCCATGGCTCGCGTGGTTGGCGAAGTAGATCCGCTGCTCGTCGGTCGGCGCCACGCCGTGCCATTGTCCGCGGACCGCGGTCAGGAAGCGGGCAAACAGCAGAATGAGCGTGCCTGCCAAGCTTATCCCAGCTCCGCGCATCTCAATTCCCAACCACGTCTTCGTGCTGACGTAGCGCTCAATCGCGCCCCTGTCGACGGCCGGCTTCGATCGGGCGGAGCTGCCGCGCGCTCGCCAAGGCCCGCGAAGGGACATCTCACCACAGGGTTGGGCGCAATCAGGAAGCCGCGCGATTGCTTCGGGATTCGTGCCGACGTCGGCTACCGTCATGGATTGTCCGGAGCCTGATCCATGATCTGGCAAAATCCCCTGCAATGCCGGCACAGATGGATCCCGCATGGCACCTGACGTGAGCAAGACTCCTCGCCGCGGCACCACGGGTCTGCGCCAGTTTCTGGATCTCGAGGAGCAGCGCAATTGGATCGAGGGCACGGCCGACTTGCGCGACGCCGACGAGCGCTCGGATTCCCTCGAACTGCGGTTCAAGTACGTCACGCGATTTCAAAAGCTGCTTCGTCGCCCGCAGGCACAGGACGTTCTGGAGATTCTCAGGCTCTACGGCCAGAACTGCATCCCCATCCCGCGCAAGACCGAGCGTCGCTACTGGTCGGTGTCTTGTCTGCCGTCGACATCCGACAAGCCGCTGGTCCGCGTCAACGCGAGCTGGATGGAGCTTTTCACGCTCTATGCGGACGGCGAGGGCATCCGTGCGAGATTTTTGGTGCATCTTTCGGATTTCGCCACGGACCAATCTCCCGCACAGGGCCATGTGGACGAATTTTTCCTCGAACACTGCGTCACGACGCCAGACGATGTCAGCTATTTCGTCCCGCGTGGCGCGGACATGTTCGGCATCAATGTGCGGGGCTCCGCCTCGATCCGCAGTTTCCTTGCGGCGMGCCGCGTCCTGGCTGCCATTCGAACCTTCAATGTGACGCACATGAACCGAGGTCGGAACGCCTACCAGGCGAGCCACTGCTACAGCCTGGCGGATTGCATGCTGGCAGGTTGAGTGGCGCTCGGAGGGCCGCCAGCCTGGCGAGGCGATCGGATCGCTCCGACGTTGCGGCCGGCCTCGCGCGGGCTGATGGCGACAGGCTGACCAGCCGAGCGGCCGCTCCTCGGCGGCGCAAGCCAGGCCCGAGCCACGGCCACGCCATGAGAACGAAGGCAAGGTGGGACGTCGAAATGGCATCGCGGCTCTGCCAGCCTCCTTCGTCGACCTGGCGTTTGCGCAGTGGCTGGTGTCGGCTCAGGCCGCGCGTTCCCAATGAATCGGAGATGGCCCGAACCGTGCGGGCTCAGCATGGAGCGGCGAGCCTCCGCTTCCGGATGATCATCCGGCGTCCGTAGCTGGCGCGAGGTTGACGGGCCGCTGCGATGCGAGCGCAACGACCGAGATGGGTGGAGGCCGTGTGCAAACGCGCTATTGGGATGCCTGAGGTGTGCGCCGCGTCGTCTGCGGGTGAAGTTGGACAAGAGTCGCGGCGACCCGTTCAGGTCCGCATCGCCAGAATGAGCGGCCCAGCGCCAAGGATGGCGATCACTC